>JAGQVR010000027.1:3047-17709 GCA_020437875.1 Flavobacteriales bacterium | reverse complement strand
TGCGCCAGATGACCGGCGCGGGCATGATGGACTGCAAGAAGGCCCTCACCGAGGCCAATGGCGATTTCGAAGCCGCCATCGACATCCTGCGCAAGCAGGGCCAGAAGGTGGCCGCCAAACGCGCCGACCGCGATGCCACCGAAGGCCTCGTGATCGCGAAGACCAACGCCTCGGGCGACCATGGCGTACTGGTGTGCGTGAACTGCGAGACCGACTTCGTGGCCAAGAACGCCGACTTCAGCGCCATGGCCGAACGGCTGGCGACCATCGCCTTGGAGAAAGGACTGAGCAGCGTGGATGGCCTGAAGGCCGCCGCCTACGACAGCAACGGCATGTCCGTCGCCGAAAAGCTCATCGAGCAGACCGGAGTGATCGGTGAGAAGATCGACGTGAGCGCCTGCGCCGAGGTGAAGGCACCCTTCGTGTACGCCTACAACCATCCTGGGAACAAGGTGGCCAGCCTGGTGGGCCTGAACAAGGCCGGCTTCGAGGCCGCCGCGAAGGACGTTGCCATGCAGGTGGCCGCCATGGGTCCCGTTGCCCTGGACAAGGCGAGCACCCCGCAGAGCGTGATCGACAAGGAGCTCGAGATCGGCAAGGAACTCGCCATCCAGGAAGGCAAGCCCGCCGACATGGCCGAGAAGATCGCCCATGGCCGCCTGAACAAGTTCTTCAAGGAGAGCACCCTGCTCGCCCAGGAGTTCATCAAGGACAACAAGCTGAGCGTGGAGCAATACCTGAAGACCCAGGACAAGGAACTGACCGCAACGGACTTCAAGCGGCACTCGCTCACCATCTGATGCATCAGAACTTCGCATAGCAGAGGGAGGCTTCGGCCTCCCTCTTTTATTTTGGCCCACGCATGACCAACTCCTACAAGCGCATCCTCCTGAAGCTCTCCGGCGAGAGCCTCATGGGCAACAAGTCCTACGGCATCGACAGCGAACGGCTGAACCAGTACGCCGATGAGATCATCGCCATCGCCAGCAAGGGCGTTCAGGTGGCCGTGGTCATCGGCGGGGGTAACATCTATCGCGGCATGCAGGCCGAAGGCGCCATCGACCGGGTGCAGGGCGATCACATGGGCATGCTGGCCACCGTGATCAACAGCCTGGCGCTGCAGAGCGCGCTCGAGGCGAAGCAGTACAAGACGCGGCTGCTCACCGCCATCAAGATGGAGCAGATCGCCGAGCCCTTCATCCGGCGTCGTGCGGTGCGCCACCTGGAGAAGGGGAGGATCGTGATCTTCGGTGCTGGGACGGGCAACCCCTACTTCACCACCGATACGGCCGCCAGCCTGCGCGCCATCGAGATCGAGGCCGATGTGATCCTGAAGGGCACGCGTGTGGATGGCATCTACACCGCCGATCCCGAGAAGGACAAGAGCGCCACGAAGTACGACCGGATCTCCTTCGATGAGGTTTACAAGAAGGGCCTCAACGTGATGGACATGACGGCCTTCACCCTGTGCAAGGAGAACAACCTGCCCATCATCGTGTTCGACATGAACAAGCCCGGCAACCTCGGCCGTCTCGTTTCCGGCGAACCCGTGGGCACGCGCGTGGAACTCTGAGCGACCCGCGCCAGCCGCTACTTTTGCCCCTCTGAACCGAACCGCGATGATCGATACCGCCTCCGCCATCCAGACCTGCGAAGAGCACATGCGCAAAGCCGTTGACCACCTGGACAATGAGCTTCAGAAGATCCGAGCGGGTGCCGCCAACCCGGGCATGCTCGACACCGTGCGGGTTGATTACTACGGCCAGATGGTGCCCCTCTCGCAGGTGGCTTCGGTGAACACCGGCGATGCGCGCACCCTGTTCGTGAAGCCCTGGGAGAAGAAGATGATCGAGGCCATCGAGAAGGCCATCATCGGCGCCAACCTCGGTTTCAACCCGAGCAACAACGGTGAGAGCGTGATCATCCATGTACCCATGCTCACCGAGGAGCGGCGGAAGGCGTTGGTGAAGAGCGCGCACGCCGAGGGCGAGCACGCCAAGGTGGGCATCCGCAGCAGCCGCCAGAAGGCGATGGAGGCGATCAAGGCCGCGAAGAAGGATGGTCTTCCCGAGGATGCGGCGAAGGGCCTGGAGGGGGACGTGGAGAAGCTCACGGGCACCTACAACAAGAAGGTGGATGCGCTGATCGACGCCAAGGAGACGGACATCATGAAGGTCTAAGCCCACACGGGGCTACCCTCGCTGCAATTCCGGCACATCTCGATACTGCTGCGCGACGTGAGCAGTGATCGACGGAAGTCGTTGTAGGCTTCGCTGTGCCACAGTTCCCGGAAGCTGTGCGTGCGCAGGTCGCCGAGCACATGGTGCGCGTCCTTGTCGAAACAGCAGGGCACTACGCGGCCGTCCCAGGTGATCACGCAGCTGTGCCACATCTTCCAGCAATCGTCGCTCAACTTGTTCTTCACCTGCCAGCTGCCGTCAGCGCTGCGCTGGTAACGAGCATACTTGTCCTGCGTCGGGATCAAGGGGTGATCGTCCTTCGGATCATAGACCTGCGCCGTCTTCAACCACAGGTCGTCCACGCCGATGCGTTTCGCCAGGGCCCGTGCTTCCGGGATCTGGTGCTCGTTCGGCTTCACCACAAGGAATTGGAACACCACATGCGGCGTGAGGCTCTTCAACTTCTTCTTCCACTTCACGATGCGTTCAGCACCCTCGATCACCTTGGCCAATTGACCCTCGCGGCGGTAAGCCGCGTAGGTGTCCTGGTCGGTGCCATCCAGCGATATGATGAGCCGAGATAAGCCACTGCGCACGGTGGCCTCGGCCCTGTCTTCCGTAAGGAAGTGCGCATTGGTGCTCGTGTTCGTGTACAGGCCTTTCCGGCTGGCCAGCGACACCAGGTCCAGGAAGTCCGGGTTGATGTACGGCTCGCCCTGGAAATAGAAGGTCAGGGCCCAGAGGTCATCACCGAGCTCGTCCATCACCCGGGCAAAGAGGTCCTGCTTGAGGTTGCCGGTGGGACGCGTGAAGGCACGCAGGCCGCTCGGGCACTCGGGACAACGCAGGTTACAGGCCGTTGTGGGTTCGAAGCTGATGCTGAACGGAAGGCCACCGATCCTCGGATCGCGCGTGCGCTTTGACCGCTGATAGCTGGTCCACAGACCTGCCGCGTTGCGCAACCGACGCGGGGTCGCTTTGCGCGACCATTCCAAGGCATCGCGGACGGGGGCCAACATGGACGCCAAGGTACGGGCCTTGCCACCGGCCTGTTACTTTGGCGAGCACTGGTCCGTCCTACCGGACGAGAACCTTCCGATGCGGCTCCTGATCATCCTCGCCCTTGCGATCCCCTTTCCTGCACTGATCCATGCCCGGACGATACAGGGCCGTATCGTTGACAAGGAGACCCGGGAGGCACTGGCCTTCGTTCACGTGATCGCCGACGGCGCGCGGCAGGGTGCGACCAGCGATATCGATGGACGGTTCGTCATCGACGTTGCCGCATTACCGGTTAACCTGCGCTTCAGCTATGTGGGATATGCGCCATTGATCATCGAGGTCGTCACGGAAGCACCCTTGGAGGTCGGTATGCAGCGCAATGCAGTGGAGCTCCGCACGGTGGAGGTATTGCCCACGGAGAACCCTGCGCACCGCATCATCGACCGCTGCCGCGAGGGACGCGAGGCGAATGACGGGATGCGCAACCGCAGTCATCGCTATACGAGCTACAGCAAGACCATCTTCACCGCGGATGTGCCGCCACCGGATAGTGTCATGGCGATGGATACCACGGCAGTGGTGGAGGTGGACAGCAGTGCGTTGGAGATGCGGCGCTTCCTGGAGGAGCAATACCTCTTCCTCATGGAGAGCGCCACGTGTAAGAGCTTCCTGCCGCCGGCGGCCGAGCGGGAGGAGGTCCTGGCCATGCGCGTGAGCGGCCTGAAGGACCCCTCCTTCCTTGCCCTCGCCGCGCAGACCAAGACCTTCAGCATATACGATCCGCAGATCGGCATCTCCCAGAAGCTCTACCTCGGGCCACTGGCGCCGGGAAGCACACGCAAGTACCTCTTCCTGCTGGAGGATACGCTGTACCAAGGCAGCGACAGCGTTTTCGTGATCAGCTACAAGCCGCGGAGCCGTACGAAGTTCCTCGGCTTGAAGGGCCTGCTCTACATCAACACCGATGGGTATGCCGTACAGAACGTGACCGCCGAAGCCGCCGAGCGCGATGGCAGTGCCAGCATCCGCTTCCAGCAGCTGCATGAGAAGGTCGCGGGCAGGACCTGGTTCCCGGTACAGCTCAACGCCTTCATCTACCTGGACAATGTGTCCATCGATGGACTGAAGCCCTACGGAGTGACCCGCACCTATCTGAAGGATGTCGAGGTGGATGCCGATGTGCAGCGACGCGAGGTACGTGGACCTGAGATCGTGATGGACCGCATGAGCACGCGGCAGGACGACGCCTATTGGAACGCATTACGCACCGACACGCTCGACGCCAAGGCACTGAAGACCTATCATGTGATCGACAGCCTGGGCGCCGCTGTGGACCTGGACAGGAAGGTGAAGTGGTTCTCGGCCCTCATGACCGGTCGACTGCCGATCGGGCCGGTGGACCTGCTGCTGGACAAGGTGATGCGCTACAATGGCTATGAGGGCTTCCGTTTCGGCCTCGGCCTTTCCACGAACGATCGGGTGAGCCGGTACGTGCAGGTGGGTGGACATGCGGGCTACGGCCTGAAGGACAAGGCCTGGAAGTACGGTGGCTTCCTGTTGTTGAGACCATGGTACGGAAGGGATATCGCCCTGCGCTTCTTCCATGAGAACGAGGTGGTGGAGAGCGGTGGAGTGGCCTTCGATGGTCCGAGACCGCTGCTGACCAACGAGAGCGCGCGCTGGATCTACGTGAACCGGATGGACCAGAGCGAGCGGTCCGGTGGTCGGTTCGAGTTCCGGGCAGGCTCCTACACACGCCTCTGGATCGGTGCCGAACGCGAGACACGCGTGAACCTGCAGGGTTACCAGTACGCGCAACGTTTCGACGAGTCCGTTACGATCCTGCGCGATCGGTTCACCACCGGCGGTCTCACCTTCGGCATGCGCTTCGCTTTCCGGGAACGACTTGCGCGTCTTCCTGATCGCGAAGTGTCCCTTGGTACGCGCTGGCCCATCCTCTCCGTTCAGGCGTTCAAGGCGGTGGATGGCCTCTTCGGTGGCGAATGGAACCTCTGGCGTGTGAGCGCGGCCATTGACAAGACCTTCCACCTGCGCCTGGTCGGGGATCTCTCAGTGCGTGTGATGGGCGGGATGGCCGAGCCGACCGCGCCCTATCCCTACTTGTTCAACATGCGCGGCACGAACGACTTCCGGCCTGCGCCTGCGACCGATGGAAGGCGATTCCTGTTCGCGGCGGACAACACCTTCCAGACCATGCTGCCCAATGAGTTCCTGGCGGACAAGTACGCAGCGCTCCATGTGCGGCACAGCTTCGGGACCCTCCTGGTGAAGGGCAAGCACTTCAAACCCAGGCCCGGCCTGCTGTACAATGCGGCCATCGGCTCCTTGCAGAACGGCGACAGGCATCGCGGATACAGCTTCTCCGGACTCACGGACCCCTTCCTGGAAGCGGGTCTGGTCGTGGATGGCCTTCTGGGGACCCTCGGCGCCGGGATCTACTACCGCCATGGTCCGCTGGCCTTCGATCGCCCCGCTGACAACCTGGCCTACAAGATGACGGTCTCGTTCACCTTCTGATCGCCGATTCCCCGCTTCATTTCGCACCTTTGCCCGCTCCCCTGGCCTTGGTTGGACCTGGGAACGATGCGACGATGTGGGCTTGGTTGGCCAATAGGGTATTGCGCAATCGCCTGGCGATCCTGATCGCTGTGGCCCTCTGCACCATGTTCCTGGGGTATAAGGCCTCCAAGGTGGGGATGAACTACAAGCACGGCGGTCTCCTGCCGAAGACGGATAGTGCCTACGTGGAGTACGAGCGCTTCCTGCACACCTTCAGTGAGGATGGCAATGTGATCGTGGTCGGTACGGAGGGCGGGGACCTGTACACACCGGAACACTTCACCGCTTGGTACGAGCTCGGCAATGATCTGCGAGGCATCCACGGCATCGACAGCATATTCAGCGAGGCGCACCTGTTCGAGCTCGTGCGGGACGACAGCCTGAAGCGCTTCATGGTGCACCGTGTGATGACGGAGCCACCGGGCGATCAGGCCGCGATGGATTCGCTCCTGGGACGGATCCGCTCACTGCCCTTCTACAACGGCTTGTTGTACAACGAGAGCACCGGGGTCAGCCTCATGATGGTGTTCGTGAACGCACCGCTATTCGACACGGATGCACGTACGGATGTGGTGAAGGCCCTGGGTGATCGGATAGATCGGTTCGCGGAGGAGACCGGCATCAGGACCCATGTGAGCGGCCTGCCTTGGATAAGGGTGAAGAGCACACAGCTCGTGAAGGGGGAGATGCCGCTGTTCATGGGCCTGAGCCTGTTCGTCTGCGGTCTGCTGTTGCTCCTGTTCTTCCGCAGCTGGCGGGTGATGTGGATCTCGCTCGGCGTGGTCGCTATCAGTGTGGTCTGGAGCTTCGGTGCCATGTCATTGCTCGGCTACCGCATCACCATCCTGCAATCGGTGATCGCCCCCCTCGTGATCGTCATGGGCGTGCCCAACTGCGTGTTCCTGATCAACGCGTACCACTACGAGTTCGTGCGGCATGGCAACAAGATCAAGTCCCTGCAGCGGGTCATCAGCCGCATCGGGGCGGCCGCCTTCATGACCAATGCCACCACGGCGGTGGGCTTCACGACCTTCTGCTTCACCAGCAGCTCCACCCTGCAGGAGTTCGGCTGGGTGGCGACCATCGGCATCATGACGCTCTGGGTGCTGAGCATGCTGCTCATCCCGATCATCTTCAGCTTCATGCCGGCCCCGAACCCGCGCCACTTGAGCCATCTCGATCGCCACTGGCTCGACCGCGTGGTGGAGTGGATCGTGCGCATATCCAAGGAGCAACGGCCCCTGATCTATTCCATCACCACGCTCTGCACCGTCGTGGCCATCATCGGCATCCTACGGATCAAGGATGAGAGCCGGATCGTGGACGACCTGCCCGAGGACAACCCCGTGCTCACGGACCTGCGCTTCTTCGAGTCCAACTTCAAGGGGGTGATGCCATTGGAGGTGGTGGTGGACACGAAGAAGAAGGGGGGGGCGCTGACCGATGCGACGTTGAAACGGATCGTGAAGCTGGAGGACACCCTCGCGACCTATCCGGAGTTCAGCAAGCCGATCAGCATCGCCGGTGCGGTCAAGTTCACCAAGCAGGCGTTCTATGGTGGCAACCCGGACAAGTACGCGCTGCTGACCAGCACGGACAAGACCTTCATCCTTCCCTACCTCGAAGGTGCGAGCGGTAAGGAGGGCATGGCGCGCGCATTCATCGACAGCACCCGCAAGGTCACGCGGATCACCGTGCAGATGGCCGATGTGGGTACCACCCGGATGGATGGGCTCCTTTCCGGGCTTCGCACCCAGGTGGACAGCATCTTCGATCCGGCGAAGTACGTCGTCACGCTCACCGGCACATCCGTCGTCTTCCTGAAGGGCAGCAGCTACCTGGTGAGCAACCTCATCATCAGCCTGTTCTGGGCGGTCGTGATCATCGTGTGCCTGATGGCGCTCCTGTTCAATTCGTTCAGGATACTCGTGGTGGCGCTGATCCCGAACATGATCCCATTGATCTTCACGGCCGGCCTCATGGGCTTCTTCCACATCCCGATCAAGCCGAGCACCATGCTCGTGTTCGGTATCGCGCTCGGTATCGCGGTGGACAATGCGATCCATTTCCTCGCTCGGTACCGCCTCGAATTGAAGTTGACCGGTGGCGACCTGCAGAAGAGCGTGGACCTGGCCACGCGCGAGGTCAGTGTCGGCATCATCTACACGAGCGTCGTCCTGCTCGCTGGATTCTCTCTATTCTCCTTCTCGCACTTCGGCGGCATCCGGGCGCTGGGTGTGCTCACGACCATCACCCTGCTCGTGGCCATGCTCACCAATCTCCTGGTGCTTCCGGCCCTGTTGCTCAGCCTGAACAAGCACATCATGAGCAAGGCGTTCGAGGAACCCCTGCTGGAGATCATGGACGAGGAGGAGGACATCGAGTTGATGGAATTGAAACTGGATGTACCAGCGGCCGACCCAGAAGGGGTCGAGGGTGATGAGATGGACGAACGATAGCTGACCATGAAAGGGATCATCCTCGCCGGAGGCTCCGGAACAAGGCTCCATCCGCTCACCCTGGCGGTGAGCAAACAGTTGATGCCTGTCTATGACAAGCCGATGATCTATTACCCGCTGAGCACGCTCATGGCGGCGGGCATCCGCGAGATCCTGATCATCAGCACACCGCACGACCTCCCGAGCTTCCGGAAACTGCTCGGCGACGGCTCATCACTCGGCTGTGCGTTCACCTACGCGGAGCAGGTGGTCCCGAACGGTCTTGCACAGGCCTTCGTCATCGGCCGTGATCATGTGGGCTCTGACAGCTCTGCGCTCATCCTTGGCGATAATATCTTCTATGGGACCGGTCTCGGCAGGAAGTTGAGCGAGCATACGGATCCCGATGGAGGGCTGGTGTTCGCCTACCACGTGAGTGATCCGGAGCGATACGGTGTGGTGGAGTTCGATCCGGATAACAGGGTCCTCAGCATCGAGGAGAAGCCGACGAAGCCCAAGAGCAATTACGCCGTTCCGGGATTGTACTTCTACGACAACGATGTGCTCGACATCGCACGCGACCTCAAGCCAAGCGCTCGCGGGGAGTATGAGATCACGGACGTGAACAAGGAGTACCTGAGATCTGGACGCCTGAAGGTGGAGATCCTTGACAGGGGCACGGCCTGGCTTGATACCGGCACCTTCGCCTCCCTCACCCAGGCCGGACAGTTCGTGCAGGTGATCGAGGAACGTCAGGGCCTGCGCATCGGCTGCATCGAGGAGGTCGCGTACAAGAAGGGCTACATCGATGCCGGTCAGCTCGAGAAGCTCGCCCAGCCGTTGCTGAAGAGCGGGTATGGCGAGTACCTGGTGAAGCTCCTTCGACCCTGATGAGAACGTATCGGGCGTTGTTCGACGCGCACGTGGAACGCTGGTCCAATGGCCTGCCCGCTGGCGATCTCCACGCGCCGATGGCCTACCTGCTCGCGTTGCCGGCGAAGCGTGTGCGTCCGGTGCTGACGCTCATGGCCTGTGAGCTGTTCGGCGGTGACCCGCGAACCGCGTTGGACCAGGCACTGGCCATCGAGCTCTTCCACAACTTCACCTTGATGCACGATGACATCATGGACGCAGCACCTCTGCGCAGGGGGCAGCCGACGGTGCATGCGCGCTGGAACGTGAACACCGCCATCCTTAGTGGCGATGCGATGCTGGTGATGGCCTACACCGCGCTTGGTCCGGATCCGAACGTGCTTGCGGTCTTCAACAGGCATGCGCTGGAAGTGTGCGCGGGACAACAGCTCGACATGGACTTCGAGCAACGCGATGATGTCGGTCTTTCGGAGTACAAGGAGATGATACGCATGAAGACCGCGGTCCTGCTGGCCGCCGCATTGCGCATCGGTGCCATACGTGCTGGTGCAGGAGAGGCCGACCAGGAGCGCATCGCCGGCTTTGGGGAGGGTGTCGGGCTTGCTTTCCAGCTGCGGGACGATCTGCTCGATGCTTTCGGTGATCCGGCCGTGACCGGCAAGGAGCAAGGTGGCGACCTCCGGAACGGAAAGAAGACCTGGCTGCTCATCCGCGGCCTTGAAGTGGAACGCGAACACGGGTCCTCCGTGCTTCGTGAACAGCTGGCAATGGACGCCTCGGAACGTGATGTCGCGACCATGATCACGGCCTTGCGTGAACTGGGGGTCGAGCAGGAGGCGCAGGCGGAAGTGGAACGCCTTGCAGGTACCGCACTTGACCAGCTGCATCTGATCGACCCCAACGGTGATCGGACCGCAGCGTTGCGTGCACTTGCCGTCTCCCTGATCGAGCGGGCCGCTTGACCCTGAACGCGGATCGGATGATGGGGCTCGATCGGTCTTCATCGACGGAGCAGGTCTCGAAAGGCTGGTCCCAGTTCCTGGTGCTTGATTTCGAAGCCGGTCCGCGCCAGGCGTTCGTTCGAGGCACGCGAGCCCTTCAGTAGGATCGACGCCAATTCGCCGAAGAGGACGCGAAGCACAAAGCCGGGAACGCGCGGCATGAAGTAGGGCTTGTTCATCACCAGAGCCAGGGTCCGCATCAGATCGTCATTGGTGATGTCCTCGTTGGCGCAAGTGTTGTACGCCCCGCGCATGTTCCTGTTGAACAGTGCGGCGAGGTATGCTTCCACGAGGTCTTCGAGGTGGATCCAAGGCACCCACTGCCTGCCATTTCCCAGGGCGGAAGCGATGCCCGTCCGCACGACCGGCAGGAGTCTGTCCAAAGCACCTCCATCATGGGCCAGGACCATCGGTGTCCGCAACTTCACAACGCGGGTGAGCGTGTTCCATTCGTCAGCAGCCCGTTCCCATTCGGCGCTGATACGTGCGATGGTGTCCCCGGCGGGTGGATCCTCCTCCACGAACCGATGCTCCGAGGTGATGGCACCATAGTACCCGATCCCGGCCGCGCTTACGAACGCCTCCAATGATGACGACCGATCGATAGCCGCCCGAAGCAGCAGACGGGCAGAGTCCGTACGGCTGTCGATGAGCTCCTGCACACGTGAAGGGCTCCAGCGTTCGTCAGCGATCCCTGCTCCGGCGAGATGGACCACATGCGTCACGCCATCGAGGCAGCGATCATCGATACTACCCGCGCGGATATCCCAACCGAACGACCGTGGATCGTCAGGCTCTGGACTTCGTCCAAGTCGATGAACCACGTGGCCATCGGCATTCAACCGCTGGCTCAATGCGGTACCGATGAGTCCTGAAGCTCCTGTGATCAATACGGTGGCCATCGTTGCTCTTTCAGAACAACGAAGGAATGGCCGAGCGGTTCACCTCGCATCGGCCTTAACAAGGATCGACAGTGTCAGGGCACCACGACACGTATCACATCGTGGGCCCCTTTGGAGCCGCGCAATTCGATGATGGCGATGCCATGATGGTTGCGGGGAAGATCGACCGCGACCGCATCGCTGCCGCCGGAACGGAAGGTCCCCTTCATCACAAGGCGGCCATCGACGCCGATCACACGAAGGTCCGCCTGCACGGCGGGCGACCGCAACCATATCCGGTGCGGGTCGGAAACATCCTGGCGATAAGTGAGGCCCATCGTACCTCCGGAGGCGATGCCTGCAGTAAGGCAGTCCGGATCGGTAGCGGGCGTCAGGACGACAGACAACACCGCGGATGTGGCACAAGGAGGCGCACCCACCGTGTAGGTGTGGATGCCGGTAAGTGAGATCCCTGGGTGGAACACCCCATCCGTCGGATCGCCCTGTGGGTCGATCCATTGGCCGCCCATCGCCGGAGAACCGCCCAGGTTCTCGAAGAGGTCGACGGCCGGTCCGTTCTCACAGACACTGATGGCCCCATCCTCGCCCGCGCTCTCCGCCGCGGTGACTTCCACCACGAAGTGATAAACACGCGTGGCGATGACCGGACATCCATTGTCACGGGCGTGCAGCCAGAACATGTAGGTGCCCGGTGCCAGCCCTTCGGAGCACAGTTCGAGGTTCACCGGGTTCAGGCCGGTTAGTTCATATTCAGCGCCGGGCAGGATGCTGTCGATGTTCGAGGTCAACACCAGTTCCTGGTCATTGTCAGGATCGCCCACGGTGAGGGTGGCACAGAAAGGTCCCTCGCCACAAACGCTGAGCGATCGGTCGTCCTCGATGTTCGCGGTCCCGGACGAGGTCGAGAAGACACCGCTCTCCGCCGCAGGTGGCTGGTTGGTGCACGGTACGATGTTGAACACCATGTCCCGCATCACGCTGCCGATGACCGCACCCTGCGCATCGTGCTCCGTCACCTTCACAACGACCACGAAGGATGCGGACGCCGTCGGTGTGAATGTGATCAAACCCGTCTCCGGATCAATGGTCATGCCGTTGTAAGGCTCGGCGCCACTGTAGCCCGTATTGTATTGTACAGGCAAGGGGGTCGGACTGCCGAATCGCGCCGGGATCAGCTCATAGCTCAATTGATGGCCGTCCGGTTCAAAGGCACCGGCATCGAAGGAGACCGGTTGCCCAGCACATACGGTGGGTATCCGGTCGTTGATGAATGTCGGAGCTGCGTAACACTCACCGCCCAGGTTGTTCAAGGTCGTCTCGATGTAAATGCCCGGGCCGCCTGTCAGGTTCAGGCTCGAGTTGCGACAACAGATATACCAGCTGATGTTCCAACCGGTGCAGGGACTCAGGTAAACGGTGGTGCGGTATGTGTTCAGTTCGTAACCAAGCAGACCACCTCCGTTGCAGGTGGTGTTCGGTAATTCCGATGGACAGATCGAGGAGGCGTCCACGGTGCTTACGGGCTGCATCCCCGCGGTGGTGAACTCAACACCGCACTCGTTCCTGAAGTACAAGGTCTGCCCGGAGAAAGGGTCACCTCCGCAGTCGCGGAACAGTTCAAGCGTGATCTCGTGGAAGTTGTTGCCGACGCAGCGTGTACGGATCGTGCCGCCGGCGTAATGGTTGGCGACCCCGGTTGTGAAGGCTAGGCTCAGGACGGAGGCCAGGGCGAGGCGTGGGCGCATGTGGTGGTGATGGGACCGCGTGAAGATAGCAGGTCCACCACGGCTGCGCCAGCGCGTCGTCACCGCGCCCGCTCGAGGGTCTTCAGGTCCTCATCCAGGAATCCCTCCTTCTTGCCGAAGATCGAGGCATCATCGCGCAAGTACATCAGCTCTCCGGTACCCACGTTGAACACGCGCTTGAAGCAGTGCTTGTTCTTGTTATCCCCGGTCATCACCACATCGCTGATGGTGATGCCCTTGGAACCCTTCTCCAAAGCACTTGCCAGCTGGCTCAAGGCCATCACCTGGCAGGGTGCCGTATAGAACTCCTTCACCTTGGAGGCATCCGGCAGGCTCTTGTCCAGATGCTCCCTGGCCATCCAGAGCTCGGTGTCGCGCACCGCTCTGTTCCGCGAGGCGTAAATGCGGTCGGCCGTGGTCTTGTCCGTGACCTTGCCACCCTCCACGAGGGAGAGGTAGTTCTGCAGGTGCTTCAGGTACACGTCAAGCAACTGGGCCAGGCCGAGCTCGTTGATCGCGTTCGGGTCGATCTGAATGAACGCCAGTTCGTGTTCCGAAGGGATGCTGGTGAACGCGTTATCCGCCTGCGTCAGGGTTTCCCCCTTCTTCGGCTTCCATCCCTGCACAAGGGTTAGGAAGGTGGCTTCGAACTTCACCGGATCGGTCTTCCTTGTCTTGAGCAGGTAGGTGTGATCGGGTGAGATCGGTCTTGAGGCCAGTTCCGCAACGGTCACGAACTCCGGTTCCGAGGTGAAGTTCCAGTTCGACTTGACACTTTCGATCATCCTCCGGTTGTACGGCGAGTCGCCCGCATCTAGCACCACCAAGGTCCTGGTGGCTTTGGCGGCTTTCACTGCGCCGGCGTCGAAGGTCCCGTACTGGGCATGAAGGACCTGGGTGATGAGAAGCGCGGCCGTGGCGAGGGAGCGGATGTACATGGTTCTTTTCCGTTGGTCGGACGGGGGCGAAAATAGTGCCATGTTGTGACGACCTTCGTGACGATCCGATGAGCACATCCCTTTCGAAGCTGGATGAACAGGTCATGCGTCGCTCCCTGGAGCGCCGTGAAGTGCTGCTGCTGACCATCGCACAGCTCAGCAAGGACCTGAATCTCGACGAGGGGGTCATCCGTGTTCCGGAGGACCCTGCTCAGGCGATGGATGATCTGCGCGACCAAGTGGTGCCGGAGCTGGAGGGTCTTGCCCAACAGGGTGGCCAAGTGCTCCGGTCCGCACTGTACCGTGTGGACCTCCCCGGGACCGGGGTCGATGGCCTCCTTGCCTCGGGCGATCACCGATCGCTTTCAGCCATGGTCGTCCTGCGCTCCTTGCAGAAGGTGCTTACCCGCTTGCGCTTCAAAGGGGAGTTCTGACCCGCATGGGATGGCTGTCCGTCCCCGGGGGATCCGCAACGGATCCCCTTATCATCCGTATCAAGGCTGCCGTCCGGCCCATAGCTAACTTCGCCCCGCCGCTCCGGCCGTGTGATGGACAAATATTCCTACCTCAGCAACGTCGACAGCGCCTGGCTGGACGACCTTTACCAGCAGTACCAGAAGGACCCCGCGAGCGTGGAAACGGGTTGGGCCCGGTTCTTCGAGGGTTTCGAGTTCGCCAAGTCGGTCGACGCGGGGGAAGAAGCCGTGGACAACGTGCCTCGAAAGGCGCCAGCTCCGGGAGGGAATGAGCGTTTCGAGAAGGAGTTCCGTGTCATTGAGCTCATCCATGGCTATCGTTCACGCGGTCACCTCTTCACCAAGACCAACCCTGTCCGGGAAAGACGCGCATACTCGCCGACATTGGATCTGGCGAATTTCGGATTGAGCGAAGCCGACCTGGATACCGTATTCAGCGCCGGTAACGACGTGGGGCTCGGACCAGCCCGGCTGCGGGACATCGTGGCTATGCTCGATGAGACCTATTGCGAGAGCGTGGGGGCGGA
>JAGQVR010000027.1:0-2947 GCA_020437875.1 Flavobacteriales bacterium | reverse complement strand
TTCATGTTCATCCGGAATCCGGAGAAGCGCAAGTGGCTGACCGATCGCATGGAGAGCACGCGCAACCGACCGGCCTTCAGCATCGAACAGAAGAAGGAGATCCTCGAGAAGCTGAACGAGGCCGTGGTCTTCGAGCGCTTCCTCGGGAAGAAGTTCATCGGCCAGAAACGCTTCAGCATCGAGGGAGCTGAAGCGCTCATCCCGGCCCTTGACACCGTCATCGAGCATGGCGCGGAACATGGGATCACGGAGTATGTGATCGGCATGGCGCATCGCGGCCGGCTGAACGTGCTCGCCAACACGCTTCGGAAGAGCTACGACCAGATCTTCAGCGAGTTCGAGGGCAAGGACTACGAGGATGAACTGGTGGAAGGGGATGTGAAGTACCACATGGGTTACAGCAGTGTGCTGAAGACCAATGCGGGCAAGGAGGTACGGCTCACACTGGCTCCCAACCCCAGCCACCTGGAGGCGGTCGGCCCCATCATGCAGGGGATCTCCCGCGCCATCATCGAACATGACGACAAATTCCAGCAGGGCATCACGGCACCGATCCTCATCCATGGGGATGCGGCCGTTGCCGGGCAGGGTGTGGTCTACGAGGTGGTGCAGATGGCGGGGCTCAAGGCTTACGCCGTCGGGGGCACGATCCACATCGTGGTGAATAATCAGGTGGGTTTCACCACCAACTACATCGACGCGCGTACGAGCACCTATTGCACCGATGTCGCCAAGGTCACGCAATGCCCCGTATTCCATGTGAACGGCGATGATGCCGAGGCCGTCGCGTACACCGTGAAGCTCGCGATGGACTTCCGCCAGCGTTTTGGTACGGACATCTGGGTGGACATCCTGTGCTACCGCAAGCACGGGCACAACGAGGGGGATGAACCGAAGTTCACGCAACCGGTGTTGTACAAGGCCATCGCCGCGCACCCCGATCCACGTGAGATCTACACCCAGAGGCTGATCGACAGCGGGGTGGAAGGTGCACGTGAGATGGCGCGCGAGATGGAAGCCTCCTTCACCAGCATGCTCGATGATCGCCTCAGCGACTCCAAACAGGTGCGCGTGGGTAGGATCACCAACTTCATGGAGGAGCGTTGGAAGGGATTCAAGCGCGCCGGGGCGAAGGACTTCCTGCGTTCCCCGGAGACGGGGGTCGACGAGGCCACCCTGCGCCTTATCGGGGAGAAGTTGAGCGTGATCCCCGAGGGCAAGAAGTTCTTCAGCAAGCTGGAGAAGATCCTCGGCGACCGCAAGCGGATGATGGAGACCGGCGTGCTCGACTGGAGCATGGGTGAACTCCTTGCCTATGGCTCCCTGCTGCTCGAAGGTCATCCCGTGCGCTTCACGGGACAGGATGTGGAGCGCGGCACCTTCTCGCATCGGCATGCCGTTGTCCGCATGGAGGACAGTGAGGAGGAGTTCATCCACCTCAAACATATCCGCGATGGACAGGCGCTGCTGCAGATCTACAACTCGCTGCTGAGCGAGTATGCCGTGCTCGGTTTCGAGTACGGTTATGCGATGGCCATGCCGCATGCGCTCACGATCTGGGAGGCGCAATTCGGTGATTTCGTGAACGGCGCCCAGATCATCCTTGACCAGTACCTCTGTTGCGGCGAGGAGAAATGGGGCACGCAGAACGGCCTGGTCCTGTTGCTGCCGCATGGTTACGAGGGCCAGGGCGCCGAGCACAGCAGTGCACGGATGGAGCGATTCCTGCAGAGCTGTGCGGACGAGAACATGGTGCTGGTGAACTGCACCACACCCGCCAATTTCTTCCATGCCCTTCGGCGACAGCTCGCCTGGGATTTCCGCAAGCCGCTCGTGGTCTTCAGTCCCAAGAGCCTGCTTCGTCATCAGCGCTGCACCAGTCCATTGGCCGATCTGACGAAGGGCTCCTTCCAGGAGCTCATCGATGATACGGTGGTCGATCCGAAGCAGGTGAGGACAGTGGTCTTCACCCAGGGCAAGGTGCACTACGACCTTGCTGAGCATCGGGAGAAGAACGGTCTCACTGACACCGCACTGGTCCGCATCGAACAATTGCATCCGCTCCCCGCTGACCGGATGCGGGAGGTGATCCGGAAGTACGCGAAGGCCGAACGTTACGTGTGGGTGCAGGAGGAGCCTCGTAACATGGGGGCCTGGCAGTACATCGCCATGAACTTCACGGAGGTGGACTGGGAGGTGATCGCCCGCCCCTCGAGCGGTGCCCCTGCGACCGGAAGCAGCAAGCGGAGCGCGAAACAGCAGCTCGCCATCATTGAGAAGGCCTTTGCACATTCCACCGCCACCAACGAACCGAGCAAGCGGGTGAAAGCCTGAGGATCGACAACGAACAAGCAATTCGAAGAATGGCCACGGTAGACATCAAGGTACCCAGTCCGGGAGAGAGCATCACGGAGGTGCGCATCGCGCAATGGTTGGTGAAGGATGGTGATGTGGTCGAGAGGGACCAGGTGATCGCCGAGATCGACAGCGACAAGGCCACCTTGGAGCTGAGCGCCGAGGCGGCCGGCCAGGTGAAGCTGATGGCCGAGGCCGACCAGACCGTGGCGGTGGGCGATGTGGTGGCCAGGATCGATACGAGCGTGGCCGTGACGGCAAAGACGAGCTCGAAAGGCGCGGCGAAGAAGGAGGAGAAGCCCACGGAGGCGCCGAAGGCCGGAGCAGCACCGAAGCAGTCCGCAGCTTCGAGCGCCACCCCGGTGGCGAAAGCGATGATGGACGAGAAGGGGATCGCGGCGGACAAGGTGAAGGGCACGGGTCCGAACGGCCGGGTGACGAAGAGCGACGTGAGCGCCTATGTCTCGGGCGGTGTTCGTCCGGATGCGATCGCGATGAACGGTTGGGGGGGCTCGCGCGAACAGCAGCGCAGCAAGATGAGCTCCCTGCGCCAGACAGTGGCCAAACGTCTGGTGATGGCCAAGAACCAGAC
>JAGQVR010000278.1 GCA_020437875.1 Flavobacteriales bacterium | reverse complement strand
GACCGCATGTTCCTCGCGATCCTGAGCGCGGCGTACACGGTGGAACAACTGGAGAACGGCGAGACCCGCGAAGTGCTGCGCATCCCAGCACCGCTGGCACCCGTGAAAGTGGCCGTGCTGCCGCTGGTCAAGAAGGACGGCCTGCCCGAGAAGGCCCGTGCGGTCATCGATGGCTTGAAGCTCTCACACAACTGCCAGTACGATGACAAGGACAGCATCGGGAAACGTTACCGCAGGCAGGACGCCATCGGAACACCCTATTGCATCACTGTGGACCACGATACGTTGAACGACGATGCGGTGACCATCCGCGAGCGCGACAGCATGAAGCAGGAACGGGTGAAGATCAATGAGGTGGAACGGATCGTGGGCGAGAAGGTGGATCTGAAGGGCTTGCTGGGGCGGTTGTAGAATTGCCCATTCCCTCAAGGCAGGGGGCTGGAGCGACCGCTTGTTGGATGGTTCCAGCCGCTGCCTTGCTTCGGTGCGGTTTCCCTTTGGTGGTGGCTTAGTTTGGTTCAAAGCGGTCCTGCTTCAACCAACGACCACCCAAATGAGGGCACTTCGAATCATTCTTCCATTGTTCTCCACGGGCATCATTGGAACAGCCAACGCCCAGCAATACGGGACCCTTGATGTGAACGACGTGATCTTCAAGATCATGCCTACTGGACACATCGGTCGGCATTACATGACCGGCTCCCCGACCTTCACCGTCCCAGCTGAAGAAGGAACGAACACGATATACATCGCAGGACTCTGGGCATCTGCACGCACAAATGACGGTCAACTAAAGACTGCTATTGACCTCTATGGGGCGGGGACCGATTTCTTCCCGGGCCCACTTACCGTTACAGGTGACGCGAGCATCACCCCTGAGGTTTCTGCGGCCTATGATCACGTCTGGAACATTCGAGCAGTCGACGTGGAACGTCATAGAGCCTACTTCAACTGTCTGTCGGATCCAGAATGCGACCTGGGGACAACGTTTCCTGAAGGATATGTCACACCACAGGAGTTCATCACATGGCCTGCCATGGGCGATACGGACCAGGGTCAAGCCCAGTACCTGGCACCCTTCTTCGACTACAATATGGACGGTTCCTACTCCGCGCTCGACGGTGATCACCCGTGCATTCCCGGTGACCAAGCATTGTTCTCGATCTTCAACGATAACCTGGCTCCTCATACGGAAAGTTCCGGAGACCCAATAGGGGTCGAGACACACGTTACATCCTTCGCATACACCAGCGAAGAACCCGCTCTTGAGCAAACCGTATTCATGCATTATAAGATCATCAACCGAAGCTCCCAAGTAGTCGAAGACATGCGGGTCGGTCTTTTCATGGACGCCGATCTTGGTTGCGCCACTGACGATTTCATCGGAACGGATGTCGGGCGATCCCTGTTCTACGTGTACAACTGGGACGACTTCGATCAGACTTGCAATGGGGCCCCAGGTTACGGACCACAACCACCTGCATTCGGAATGGTAGTGCTAAGAGGCCTGCGTATGGACTCCGATGAGCAGGACAATGAGAATACGCCATCGTTGCCCGCCTACAACGGCACCGGGTTCAACGATGGCCTCGTCGACAACGAGCGATACGGTCTCTGCGGTGTGATGCAATGGTTCAGAGAAGGATTTATTGCCGTGACTGACCCGACTCTTCCAATTCACTTCGATCGCTTTCTCCGATCCACTTGGAAAAATGGAGTACACCTGACCTACGGAGGTTCGGGATATTCAGAAGACCCGCTGAGCATACCCTGCGATTTCTTCTACCCCGGCGACTCAGATTCCGAGGGCATCGGAAGTAACAGTATTCCAATGGAGCCATGGTCCGAGGTAGCACAATATCCGCTCGATCGTCTTGGGGTCGGGTCCATAGGAAGTGTGACGCTGCAACCCGGGGAGATGAACGACTTCCTCATTGCCTTCGTTTACGGCCGGGCCCAAAGCGGTGGCGCGATCGCCAGTGTCGCTGCATTGCAGCATCGAGTTGATTCTGTATCCACCTTTGCTCGATCCCTTCCTGAATTGACCGATGCCAGCGGGATCTGTGACCAGATCATCGGCACCTCGATCCGTCCGTCTCGATCTTGGAACGGGCGCCTCGCACTCCACCCTGTGCCCGTGAAGGACGTGATCACGATGACCGGTACGTCCAACGGATCGAGCATTGAGGTTCTTGACGGCCATGGCAAAGTGGTGATGAGAGGCAGGACGAGCAGCGGTAGCACATTGCTGCATGTTGACACCTTGAACCCCGGCGTTTACACATGCCGGGTCATCGAAAGCAGCGGTATCCGGGTTGGTCGCTTCGTTAAAGAATGACCAATAAGCTCCCCTGATCGGTCGCACTTCGAACAGGTTGATCACCAGGTAACGCGGATCATGGGCGAGCAGGTGGATCTGAAGGGCTTGTTGGGGAGGTTGTGAATGCCGGGTAACTTCCCGACCGGTCGCTCCGTCCTATAACGGATCCACTTCCTCATGCGCATCCTCGCCTTCCTGTTCGTCACGACGGCACTCCCCCTATTCGCTCAGGAGGGCATCACCGCCACCGTTGACCTGCGCGATCAGACCAACGACCGCTTGGAAGTGGAATTGGTCGTTCCGCCATTCAGCAGTGCCGATCCGCTCATCTTCGCCCTGCCCCGCATCGTACCGGGCATCTATGGCGCCATGGACCACGGCCGTCTGGCCAGCAACGTCGAAGCCTTCGACCCGAAGGGAGAGCCGATCCCCGTGCAACGCCTGGATGTGGATCGCTGGACGATCCTGGAACCGCGTGCCCTGCATCGCCTCACCTATTCCGTGGACGACGCCTGGGAAGAGTTCGACATCCGCTTCACCATGGGGAACTTCCGGTCATCGGAAGGCACGGTGGACCCGAAGGTGTGTGTGATCAACCACAACACGGTGATCGGCTACTTCGAGGGATACGAAGGGCTTTCCTATGCGCTCGAACTGAAGAAGCCGGCGACCCACTACGCGGCCACCAGTTTGCCGCGCGTTCAGGAAACACCAGAGGCCATCAGTTTCCACGCCACGAGCTATCGCCACTTGGTGGACAACCCGATGATGGTGGCGCCACCGGATACTGCGCACATCAAACTGGCGGACATCAATGTGCTGGTGGCCTGCCACAGCACCACCGGTCAGACCATTGCGCACGAGGTGGCAAAGGAGATACGACCCTTGCTTGAGGACCAACGTGCCTATCTCGGAGGGGAACTACCCGTGCACGACTACACCTTCCTCATCTACCACCACCCGAGTGATGTGGAAGGCAGCAGCATGGGCGATGGTCTTGAGCACGCTGCCAGCACCCTGATCCTCCTGTGCATGCCTTTGGACCCGGGCACGATCGCCCGCAGCGTCTACGGGATCGCCAGCCACGAGTTCTTCCACACCATCGTTCCATTGGGCGTACACAGCGAAGAGATCGAGCATTACGACTTCAACGCCCCCCGCATGAGCCGACACCTCTGGCTTTACGAGGGCATGACCGAGTACTTCGCCATCCACATGCCGGTGAAGCAGGGACGACAGACGGTCGATGACTT
>JAGQVR010000277.1 GCA_020437875.1 Flavobacteriales bacterium | reverse complement strand
GTCTGCACGGCCTGCGTGTTGGTCAGCAGGAAGTCGAGGATGCCGAACTGGGGGATGCTCAGCTCGCTGCCATGCTTCCCCATCTCCACGGCCACCAGGCGGATCATGCTGCGGAACATGGTCGGCAGCGCCTGGGCGAGTTCGTCGGTTAATGTGCTCATGTCAATAGTTGCCTTTTGCAACGGCACAAATGTACATATTGTTGCATTATGCAACTATTTGTTCTTCGCAACTTTTAGGATAAGCGGCTCACAAGACTGCCGAATGGCCGCAGGAGGACCGGTCGCGCACAACGGGCCAGGTGCCAGCGCACAGCAGCAAGGCCCCAAGGCCTTGGATGCAGAGGACCCCGGAACGCCCCCCCACCCCTACCTTCCGGACATCACTTCAACAGTCCCCAGCGCATCGCGAAGAGCACCAGGCCGGTCTTGCTCCTGATCTTGAACTTGTCGAAGAGGCTGACGCGGTAGTTCTCCACCGTGCGCTTCTGCACCTCCATGCGCTCGGCGACCTCCTGGTAGGTGTACTCCGCCTCATCACACACCAGCACCAGGAACTCCAGCTCACGGGGGGTGATCCGCGCCACCACCTCCTCGCGTTCCAGTTCCGTCGGCGGACGTTCCAATGAACCACGCGCGATCACGTCAAGCGACTCCTCGGTGTAGTAATAGCCGGTGTGCATGAGGCTGTCCAGTGCGGACCGCAACACCTGTGGCCGTGCGGTCTTGAGAACGAATCCGCGTGCACCGGAGCGCACGGCGCGCAGCATGGCCTCCTCGGTGGCGTCGAAGGTGAGCGCCAACGGCAGGATGTCCGGCTGATTGGCCCGCAGCCAGGCGATCGTGGTGTAGCCGTCCATCACCGGCATGTTCAGGTCAACGATGGCGATCGCCGGAGGATCGGCCCCGCGCAACTGCCCGATGAACTCCACGCCATTGGCTGCTTCGATGGTCACGTGGTAACCCGGCAGCTCGTTCACCATGCCCACCAGGCCCGCACGCATCAGATGGTGGTCATCCACCAGCGCGATATCGGTCATTCGTGTTGGGGTTTCAAGGTCCAGATACAGCCGATGCCGGGACCGGTCACCAGGTCAGCGTGGTAGCCGATCAGCGCACAGCGACGGCGGATGTTCAGCAGGCCGCCACCCGTCGCGACACGCGCGGGGTCGAAGCCACGGCCATTGTCCGCGATGCGCAGCACCGGGAGACGGTCGCCGCTCAGGCCGATCTCCATGGTATCGGCGCCGCTGTGCTTCAGGGCGTTGTTCATCACTTCCTGGAAGGTGCGGAAAAGCACGGTCTTGACGTCCGCAGGTGGGTCCGCCGGATCACCATCCACGGTGAGCAGGACGCGGCCCCGACCGATGCGTTCGATGCGGACGGCCTCGGCTTCCAGGGCATCCACCAGCGAGCGCTCCTTCCAGAGGTCGGTGTTCAGCGAACGGCCCAGACGCCGCACCTCGGCGATACCCTCTTCCAGGGCCCCGACCGCGGTAGCCACCTTGGGGTCATCGTGCCATGCTCCCTCCAGCCGTTCCACGAAGCCCATCTGCGCCACGGTGAGCAACTGGCCCACGCTGTCGTGCAGCTCCCGGCCGATCTCGCCCAAGGTCTGTTCCGTGGCCTCGCGTTCCGCCGATCGCACCTCCTGCTGGCGTCGCAGATCGGCCTCGGCCATTTCGATGCGGTGCCGGATGCGACGGTTGTTGTTCAACAGCAGCAATACAACGATGAAGCCGATCATCAGCAGGAAGACCATCGTGCCCACGATGATGGTCCACTCCAGGTCGATGGCGGCGCTCATGGAACAACAGGTCTTGGCCGCAGCAGGAACCCGGCCAGCAAAGCGCTTCCATAGCGCACGATGAAGAGGACCTCGATGATCACGAAGAGTTCGCTGGCCAGCCGGGGGTCCTCGGCATACACCCGGTTCAGCAAACCCACATAGGGGATGGCCGGTCCCACGAAGACGAGGATGGAGAGGTAGACCCAGAAGCGCTGGTCCTTCCAGAGCGGGAGCAAACTGTCCTCGGCCAGGCGCACCATCAGGTAGGCGATGAGGAAGGTGAGGATGGACCAGCCCAGCAGGGTGCTCTTGGAACGAAGGATGATCAACTCACCACTGGCCTCGAAGGCGAGCAGGGCCAGGTAGAGCAGGGCGGCCACACCGATGACCCAGCGCCACCGGACCCTGCCCAGGGCTTCATGCGCGAAGTGGAGCAGGAGCATCATCTCCAGCGGGATATAGAGGGTGTAGATCCAGGTGGTGTGCCGACTGGAGTGTTGGAGCAGGGACGAGGTGATCTCCACGGCGAAGCCGAGGATGAGCGAGGCGAAGAACGCGCGCTGCTCGGGGAGCATCCATCGCCTCCGCCGGACCCACAGGACGAAGACCGCCGTGATGAGCGCTGGCTTGGCAATGGAGAGAGCGTCGATCACCCGGGCGTTTGCCCGAAGCTACGGCAGCCCGTTCACTTGCAGCGTGGCGGGCAGAGGTGGCCAAGGTCCGCAGCGCGTTCGTGATAGTCGTTGCCGAGGGGACGGTAGACATCCAGGCTGGTGTTGTCCAAGGCGGATACCCCATCATGGCTGATGTGCCAGGCGATCATATGCCGGTACTCTTCATCCTGACCGGCCGCAAGGAGACCGATGATGCCCGAGTAACAAGCCCTCTCACTGATGCAATCCAACACGAGCGCCTGCCCGCTCCCCGGATTCTCCGCGATAAGGCGATCGAGTTTGAGCGGGAACTGGAACCACTCGCCCCTTGGGTCGGCGAACTTCGCAAGGTCCGTTTCGATCGGCAGGAAAGTCCCGCTGCCATCCCTGTCGATCCGGATGTTCGCGATGTAATTGCTCAGTAGGTCTGAGGGATCGGGCATGGGACCGGCCGGGATCTTCAACTCACCTCCCACAGCGAGGTAGTATACCCCCATGGGAACGGCCATCGCACCGTTGTTGTCGAGCTTCATGAACTCGAACACGGGTACGAACTTGTCACCATCCAAGCCGTAGTGGACCATGATGGCGAATGGGGACAACTGGTCTCGTAAGGTCTTCAGTTTCGCCACGCTCAGGGAGATCCTGGTGTCCTTCACTTCCTTCAGTGTACCACCAACGTCCACTTTGACCCGTTGCTCGAAAGCTGCCATGACAGCATCCAACGTCGTCTTGTTGAAGAGCGATGAGCGCTCCCCCAGGTCGCCGTTCGCACAATCGGTGGCAGCGACCGCCGTCACGGCCGTAGGTGGCTGCTGGTCTTGATTCTGCCCATCGGTGGAGGTCGATCCGCCGCAAGCGGCAAGCAACGCGGCCGCAGCAATGACCATCGAGAAGGTATGCAGGTGTTTCATGGTGGAGATGTTGGTTGCGACAAAGGAAGATCGTCCCGGCCGCTTTTAAAAAGTGATTAATACGTGGTTGGCGGCACGTATTAATACGTGGGAGGGACCCTGTAGAGCGACCATGATCGGCAGGACGGACCCTCGAGAGCGGCCATGGCACAACGGGGCCGATAGCGATCAAGGAGCCCCGCCCATCCGCCGTACGGCGGACGAGCGGGGCTCCTTTGCCTGTACCACCGATCCTTACGGCTG
>JAGQVR010000276.1 GCA_020437875.1 Flavobacteriales bacterium | reverse complement strand
CAAGTGCCTCCAGCTCCTGGGCGATGATGCCCACCTGTTCCCCTTCAGCTTCAAAGGGCGCATCGGCATTGTAGGTGAACACGATCGGCCGCAGGCGGTCGATCACGTTCAGGCCATCGGTGAACAGGCGCTGCTCCGTCTTGATGCGCGCATCGCTGAACACGCCCCAGCTGCCGGTGCTGTTGTTGGCCGTGCCGTTCACGCTGAGATCGGCATTCGGGTTGTCGGTCCCGATGCCGACATCCCCATCGTATTGGATCGTCATGCGCTGGGAGAGACCGAATTGGTTCCGGGTATAAAAGACCAGGTCCCCCAAATGCTGTGTCTTGTCGATGAAGCGGGCCCCGATCCAGGCGCTCGGTGTTTCATCCTGGTCATTGTCCGCGAACCCGATACCCACCACATTGTCCTCGGTGCCGTTCTGGTTCTGCAGACTGAGCGCCTGCGTGGTCTCCGGCTGACCACATGGACCACCGCAATTGTTGGTCTTGATCTTGACGGCAGGCTTTATGGATGCAGTATTCGACAAGTCATGGATCTGCAGCCGCCGCGAGGGCGCGGTGGTGCCGATGCCCACATTCCCGTCCGCCTTGATCGTCATCCGGTCCAAGTTGTTGGTGAAGAAGGGCAGATCGAACGCTCCCTCCGTACCCACCCCACCGGTGCTGGCCCCGGTGGGGTCCGGTGCGATCACCTTCAAGATGGACCCATCATCCGTATCCTGCAGCCATAGATCGGCCTTCGTTCCGGCCACATGAAGCTTGGCAGCGGGGTTGGACGCACCGATACCGAAGTTGCCGTTCTGCAACAGGGTCATGGCCGCATTCCCATTGTTTGTGGCGAACTGCAGCGGATGGTCGGTGTGGGTCTGCAGGAAGGCGCCGAACGTGTTGTCCACATAGGTTCCAATGGCGATCGTGCTGTCCGCGCTCCGATGTCCGAAGGCCTGGCCATCCGCCCGGAGGTCCAACAGATGATTGGGTGAGGTCGTGCCCAGCCCCAGTAGCCCATCCGTGTCCAAGGTCATCCGTAAGGACCCGGTTGTGAAGAATGAAAGTGGATGGGCGCTCACGCTGCCCAGTTGCATCCGTTCAGCACCGGGAGTGGAGCGGGCGTCCAGCACGCCCATGACCGCATTGCTTTTCATGGTGATGCGGGCGTGTTCGCCTGCATCGTCCACCAGGCCGATGTCCGTGCCGGCGAGCAGCGAGTTCGGGTCGCTGATGCCGATGCCGACCTTTCTGTCCAGGGTGAACAAGGTATCGCCCGAGACCGACCAGCCCGTACCCTGCGAGGCTTCCGCCGAGGAGAACGTACCATCCACCGGGTCGTACAGGACCTGCTGTTGCGTGTTCGGACAAAAGAGCTCGAACACGGACATCTGATCGGCAAGCGCATGGGGCACATAGGCGTGGTTGCCTGAAACGGTGATGCTCCTGTAGTAATCGCCCGTGCTCGTGGTACCCACGATGGCCGGCGTGGTGGGATCGGTGATGTCGACCATGTGGATCACCCCGGGAAGGGAGGAGATCACGTAGGCATAGTTTCCTGAGATCCTGATCTGTTCCGGTCCGTTGGAGAATGGCAGGGTCGCGACATGCTCCAGTGCCATGGGGTCTGTGATGTCGTATACCGTGATGTTGAACGAGTTCCGGTTCACCACGAATGCATGGTTTCCTGAAATGGCGATGGATCTTGGAGACTGCTCTGTCGGGATGGTGTCCACGACCGCCGGCGCAGCCGGGTCGCTCATGTCGAGGATCATCATGTCGTTCGAATTGCTGTTCACCACGAAGGCGTGGCCGTTGGCGAACGCGATGTCCTGTGGACCGTTGCCGACGCCGACCGAGGGGAGTGAAGTGGGTGCGTCGGGGTCGCTGACATTGAACACTCCCATGGTTCCGTTCGTGTGAAGCGAGTAGGCATGGCTGCCCACCACCGAAACCACCACAGGACCTGGATCGGTCGGTGTGGTGGAGCGGAGGTCCGGAGTCGTCGGGTCGCTCACATCGAAGATCATCAGCGTGTTGGCGAAGGTGTTCACCACATAGGCGTGGTTCCCTTCCACCGCCACGGAGCGCGCCCCGCTGCCCGCCGTTACCGAAGCTACCTGTGTCGGGTTGGTGGGATCGCTCACATCAAATACCGTCAAGTTGGGGGATGTGGAAGAGTAATTGACCAGGTACGCATGATCCCCGGCTCGGGCAACGGAGAATGGATTTGCTCCTGTGGACGTGTTGCCGACCTGACCGAAGCAGGTGGATGCGGGTGGCGTGTTGCCCGCTCCGAAAAGCGCAGCAGCGTTCACGTCATTGGCGGTTCCGGCATGCAGCGCATAAGGCACACTGAGCAGCCGCTGTGTGCCCATGCTCGTGTAGTTGGTGCCTCCTGCGGTGTCCAGGCCCACCTCCAGGTAGTAGTTGGGCGTGACTCCCCAGTCGATGGACGCGAAGTCGCCCGTGGTGGGTGTCCCATAGCCCACGAGAACAGTGAAAAGGCCCAGGTCGTTGGTCGTGGGCGTGTAGCTCGCCGCATACACGACGGTACCGGAGGGGAAGCCTTGATGCAGCTGGAACTGAACTCCCACGGTGGTATTGGCCAGGGGGTCGCCGTTGGCATCGCGGGCCACGGCCTGGTAGCTGAAGGCCTCGGGGGTCTGGGCTAAAAGAGAAACGTGTGCGGCGAGGGCCGCAAGCAAGACTGTATAACGCATGGTGGTGGGTCTTCGGATCGGTAAGGTACCGGATCACCGGTACATGGGGCAAGGCGGGAAGGAATGGCGTGGATCACGAACTCAGCCACGGTGCCAGTTGGCCGATGTCCCTCTCCAGAGGCTCGCAGAGCCGGGGCAGGGATTAGCTTTGGTCGGGACGCTGCCTGCTCGGTTCCGGCGCCGATGAACGGCCGTAGGTGGAGCAGTGATCGACCCGGACCAACACCCCCGGCAGCATGCCCGGAGCTTGTGACAAGGCCATGGATCCCGCCAGACCAAGCAACTCCGTTACGGCCACTACCCAAGCACCTGTGGCATGGCGATCATGAGGCTTCCTCGATGGCTGGTCACCCTGGCGATCCTTGCAGGATGCGGTCCTGGACCCGAGCCTGACCTCAGGATCCCGGCGGAGTGGGAGGAGCACGAAGCGGTCTGGTTGAGCTGGGTGGATGACAGCGATGAGAACAACCTTGTCCTCGCCGCGATCATCAGGGAACTGCAGGGCAGCGTGAAGGTGAAGGTCGTTTTCTCCAGCGAGCCAGCTCGGAGAAGGTCCTTCCTGACCCTTGATGATCTCGCTGTCGATACCCAGGCCATGGAGGCCCACGTCTTCCCCGGAGCGGATACCTGGATACGCGACCAGGGTGCGGTGTTCGCCACCGATGGTCCGGGGCGCTTGACCGCGCTCGATCTCGGGTGGAGCCAGTACGGTCAGGTGGATTGGAGCTATGCGCGCTGGCCCGAGTGGTTCGAAGGCCGGTACGATTCCGTGAAGACCTCCGTGGAGCGGTCGCCCGGGTCATGCGTGGACAGCCTGATGGGGGCCGCCGTGAAGGCCCGCCACCACAAGGTGAACGTGATCCTGGAGGGTGGGTCCTTCGAGTACAATGGACGGGGTG
>JAGQVR010000275.1 GCA_020437875.1 Flavobacteriales bacterium | reverse complement strand
GGCATCTGCTCCACCCGGATGTTCGTCGGCACCACACCGCCCACGTTCTGCAGGATGAGGTCGCGATCATTGTTCGCGCCGGTGTACTTCACCTGGCCATCCATGTTCACATCCTCCGGGTACTAAGGATCGGTGGACACCTCCGTGGGCACACTGCGGAAGTTCGCCTTACTGCGGCCCTTCCACCACCGAACGCGGCGACCATGGCCCGACCACCGGTATGCGCTCTGCCAACGCTTCGCGACCGAAGGACCATGGTCGACCGATACGTGTTCGGGCTGATAGCCCCTTTGATCATCGCACGATCACCCGGTGCGTGGTGCTGCTGTTCCCGGTGGTGACCTCCAGGTGGTACAGGCCAGGTCCGAATGCGGACAGGTCGAAGGCCTGTTGACAGTTCACTGCACAGCTGATCCGCTCCGTGTGCACCCGCTGCCCGAGGCTGTTGGTCACCACAAGATCCCTTTGAGTCGCACCCGCTTCCGGGAAGGTGACCGTGAACCGGCCATCGTTCGGATTGGGACGGATGGAGACATCCACGGTTGGATCCAGATCGCCCATCGCCGTGGCCAGGCCATAGATGGTGCCGGTCGCGTTCTGCCCGTTCAGGGAAACGTAGTAGTCGCCGTTGTGGGCGAGCTCACCGGTCCACGCATCGTTCACGATGGCGATGCTGGCATTGCCGGTGACCGGGATCCGTGCCAGTACCACTTCCTCGTTCAACTGGAAGTGTGTGCCCGCGGAGGACAATGGCATCATACCGAAGCCCGCATAGACCTGATAGGCGTAATATCCATCAACGACCACCGGGCCGGAGGGTTGGATGGGCATGTACTGCGCGACCGGTGCGATCTGTTGGATCGGATCCGGCACTGCACCGGAGCCCGCCTCCCAGCGGAGCGTGAACACGAGGCTGGAGAAGACCCCATCGAAGTGAGCGGTGGGACGGATGCGGATCTCCACTTCGTTCGCCTGGCCCGGGAACAAGCCGATATCGATCGGCGACTGCGCGCTTGCGCCAAGCGTGAGGCCTGCTGCGGCCATCATGGAAAGAAGCGTTCTCATGCTGTTTCGCGTTGAGTTTGATCAAGGCATCTGCTCCACCCGCACGTTCGTCGGGATCACTCCACCGATGTTCTGCAGGATCGCGTCCCGGTTCTTCTTCTCACCGGTATACTTGACCACACCATCCAGGTTCACATCCTCATCCCGTCGGCCGGAAGTAGTATTGGTCGGCACAACCCCGCCGATCTCCTGGAGGATCTCGTCCCGGTCATTGTCCAGACCCGTGTACTTGATAACCCCATCCCCGTTCACATCGCCGCACCACATCGCCTTCACGCCGTTGATGTCCACCTGGGCATCGGTGCCGTAGGTGGGCGTGCTGCCATCGCTGAAGTCGATCACATCCAGTGGACCACCCAAGGGGATGGGTGCCGCACTGATGATGGACAGGTGGTTGCGGTGGTGGACCGCCACGTAGTAGCTGCCCGGCAGGGCGTTGAACGATTGGAAAGTGACGCCCCAGCCATTGATCATGCTGCCATCGGCTTGGACCAATACGTCCCACGAGTCCACGACGGTCTGGCCATCCGCCGCATCCCGCAGCTCCACCGTCACCCAGTCCACCATGGCATCGGGACCGGTATTGTAAGTAATTGGTGCGTGCAGGATGGTTTCCGTAGGGATCAGGAAGTTGACGCGGAGATCGTCGCGCATCAGGCCGGTCGCCTGATCGTAGGGCCCTTGCAGGAAGGCCCTGGGCTGGATCCCGATCCGGATGTCCTGTTCCACCAACAGCGTGTATGGCCCGGCTGGTGCGCCACAACATACACCGACCACCAGGTAGTAGGTGGAATCCGCACTTGCGGGCCAGGTGACACGGAATCCACCATTGCCACAAACCTCCGTCTGGGACTCCACACAGGTCAAGTTCCCACAGCTGCCGCTCAACACACGGATGATCTTGTCATCTTCATTGCAGATACTGGCCGTCATCATGCCATCCACACCGGCCAGAGTGTACCACGCGCCCTTATCGCCAGCGAGCTGAAAGAAATCACAACCACCCTGTTCGTCCGGTCCGTTGGTAGCCCATGAGTTGTTGCCAGACACGGGTGTGCCGATGGTGATCGGAATGGCAGTGTTGCAGTAGTCGCCGGGTGGCGGGGGCAGGTTGGCCTCCGCCAGACTGATCTCGTAGTAGCCTCGGGAGGTTGCGGTATAGGTGCCGATCCGCATCCAATAGTCGGAGAAGGGCTGGAGGTTGAAGGTGTACGAAATAGCAGGATCGCCTTCTGCACACAGGTTGGTGGTTGCTCCACAGGCCGTGTACACTTCAGCGAATATGAACCCATAGGTGGTTATGGGCTCTACTCCCAGGTGCACATTGCCGACACTCCCCGTGGTGAAGCTGTACCAGGTGCTCCACGAATTCGGCATGGTGGGGTCGGTGCAATCGGTGCTGTAGAACGTACCGAGCGGCACGCAACTGTTGTTGGCCACGGTCCAAGACTGTGTGCCATAGGGGGTGACCGGGATCGGTTCCGCACCGGTACAGAGACCGTTCGTGGCCATTGGGGTACAGAGCGCTTCGCAGTTCATGGTAAGGTCGAAGGCCCCAAAGTCCGTGGGCGATGCGAAGGAGACCAGCACGTAGTAGGTTGCTCCCACCATGGTATTGATGCTCAAATCGCTTCCGAACGAACAACCTGGAGAAAATCCATTGGCTTCACTGCCCACGATGCAAGACATGGTGTTGCAGTCCCCCTCGAACACTTCCAGCCGCAACTGGTCGTTGATATCGCCCGGACAGGAACTAAGCGTCACCAGGTCGCCGGGCGTGCCGGTCGCTGCGAGGGGGTCGTTGCTGTTCTCCCCGGTGAAGCTGTACCACACCCCCGGCATGTTGCTGCCACCGAAGCAGGTGGGCGCGCCATCACCGCTGGCACCCACCGTGGTGCCGTTCACCGTGGCGCCACAGGTGATCGGGATGGCGTCCGTGCAGAGCTCGTTCACGGGTGCCACGCAATGGCCAGCGTAGCTCACGTTCAGGTCGAAACCCTGCGCCGTGTTCGTGGCGTCGGAGTAGAAGAACACCGTGATCGACTCACCGGGCAGGCCGGTGAAATTGAGGGTACCCGAACCGAAGTATTCGCCCACGAGGTCGTTCGTGCCGGCGCCCCGGAACACCGCCAGGCGATCATCCCCGTCCAAGGTGTAGCTCCCGTTCAGGGTCACCGTGGCGGTGTGGCCGGCCTGGAGGACGGTGTATCCGTTCGCATTGTTCGGGTAGTTCCCCAGGCTGCCCCAGTCGCGCAGGGTCACGTTGGTTCCGCAAGGCACGTAGTTGATCGCATCGGGGGGTACCCGTGCCACCGGCAGTTCCGCCACACTACCGCAGTCCACCGTCAGGTCGAATGTGCCGAAGGCCGAGGCGTCCGTGCCTGATACCAGGATGTAGTAGGTGGTGCCCACCACGCTCTGGAAGTTCGCCCGGGACTTGTTCGCGCCGCAGGTGGTGGTGTAGCCATCGTCACTGCTGGTCACGCAGGTCAAGGCGCCACAGCTGCCCTCGAACACATCGATCCGCGTATCGAAGCCTGCGTCTCCGCAG
>JAGQVR010000274.1 GCA_020437875.1 Flavobacteriales bacterium | reverse complement strand
CAGCGGACGCCATCGATGCCTCCGACCTGGTGGAGAAGCAGTTCACCTCCGGCTGGTTCGTGGGCCTGTCCTACATCATCACCAAGCAGGAAAAGATCGACTGAGATGGCACACGTGAGCAAAAGCTTGGCGATGGCCGCCCTCACCCTGCTCGCCGCCTCCTGCAAGAAGGTCGAATGCATGCAGTGCATCGTGGAGAACAATGCCGGCATGATCATCGAGAACCGGGTGTATTGCGAGTCCTACGACGCCGCCGGCAGGCCTTCGTCCGGGGGCTTAGGGACCGTTATGCGGAGCAACCTGACACGGTGAACATCCAATGCACCGACTTCGACAATTGATGACGGAAGCCGAATACGTTTCAGAGACCTGGAGTTTCCGTTAACGATCGGCCCCGGGTGACCTCCAAGACCTCGAATGAACCCCGGACCCGCGTTTCAGCCGGGTCCGGGGCTTCATTCGATTGTAAGATGCTCGCCCTGCGCCGTGCCACGACGGTTCACCCCACCAGCGAGACCGCCCGCTGGAACTTCTTCCGATAGGTGGAGGGGCTCACCCCCACGTGCTTCTTGAACACTTTGCGAAAGGCCTTGGCATCGGTATAGCCCACCGCGTACATCGCATCGGCCACCTGCTTGTGCTCCTGCTCCAGGATGTGCTTGGCCGATTCCACCCGCACGCGCTGCATGTACTGCAGGATGGAGTTGCCGGTCGCCGAGCGGAACCTGCGCTCCAGGGTGCGCCGGTTGGTGGCGTGGCCGGCGGCGAGGTCCTCCACGTTCAGGGCTTCCTCGGGCCGTGCCTCGATCCGTTCCTGTACCTGCCGCACCAGGGCATCGTCGTGCTGCTTCTGCCCGGAGAACATGCTGAAGAAGGATTGGTCGCACTTGTCCACATCGATCATGAACGTCTTGGCCGTCATGATCGCCAGTTCCCTGCCTCCGTATCGTTCGATCAGATGCACCACCAGGTTGGTGAAGGCATAGGCTCCCCCGCTGGTGTACACACCGTCCTGGGCGGTGATGATCTTCTCCGAGCACACATCCACCTCCGGATACATCGTCCTCAGGTGTTCCGCCTCTCCCCAGTGGGTGGAGCAGGTCCGGCCATCCAGGATACCCGTTTCCGCCAGTAGGAAAACGCCGATGCAGTACGCCGCCACCGAGGCACCCTGGTGGTGCCGCTCCCGGATCCAGGTGATCGCCGCTTCGTTCATCGCGATGGCCTTCGCGTGGTCCTCGTGCACTGCGGGTACGATGATCAGGTCCGTACGCTCCACCTCGTCCAGGGTGCGCATGGGCGTTATGGTGTACATGCCCAGGCTGTCGGCCGCCGGCCTGGTCGCGGCCACGAACTCCACCTGGAACAGGCGCTTGCGGGCCTGCTGGAGGAACATGTCATTGGCCCACCCCAGCATCTGGTGCGTGCCGGCGATGTTCACGATGCTGTACTGCCCTTGGGGCACCAGGATGGAGACGTGTTTCATGGCATGGATCGAGTAACGAAGGTAGGTCCACCTCCTGTCGCGATCGGCCCCTGGCATAGCCGCATTCACAGACCCCGGGCAGCGCCGGAAGCCCCGGAACTTTGTCCAAAACCCATCAACACCATGGCCAGCGTAAGCACCTACCTCAACTTCCCGCGCAACACCGAGGAAGCGTTCAATTTCTACAAGCAGGTCTTCCGGACCGAATTCGCCGGCGAGATCATGCGCATGGGCGACGTGCCGCCCCAGGAAGGCATGCCACCCCTCAACGAAGCGGACAAGGCCCTGGTGATGCACGTCGCGCTTCCCATCACCGGCGGGCACCAGCTCATGGGTACCGATGCTCCGGAGTCCATGGGCTTCACGCTCCGCTTCGGTAACAATATGTACATCAATCTGGAGCCGGATTCCCGCGAAGAGACCAAGCGCCTGTTCGACGCCCTTTCCGACGGCGGGAAGGTGACCATGGAGCTGGCCGACATGTTCTGGGGCGACTATTTCGGCAGCTGCGTGGACAAGTTCGGGGTGCAGTGGATGTTCAACTGTGCCGAAAAACGCTGAGCCATGGCGATCGTGAACACGGCCAAGATCACGCCCTTCCTCTGGTTCGAGAAGGATGGCCGCGAGGCCGCCGAGTACTACACCAGCATCTTCCCGGGCTCGCGCATCCTGTCGGACAATGGCATGGTCACCAACTTCGAATTATCCGGCCAACGGATGGCCATCCTCACGGCCGGTCCCCACCACCCGTTCAATGACGCCATTTCCTTCTACGTGGACTGCAGGGACCAGGAAGAGGTGGACCGGTATTGGGACCGCTTCATCGACGATGGCGGCACGGAGTCCATGTGCGGCTGGCTGCAGGACAGGTACGGGGTCCGTTGGCAGCTCATTCCCCAAGCCCTGATCCGCCTTACCAATGATCCGGACCCTGCCCGGGCCAAGCGGGTAGTGGGCGCCATGCTCCGGATGAAGCGGATCGTGGTGCGCGACCTGGAGCAGGCCTACAAGGACCCCAGCTGATGGATGCCCTTCGCATGACCACCCGTCCCCGGAAGAAGGTCGAAGTGTTCCGGACGGACATCGCCACCCTGGAGCAGGCACAGAAATTGGAACGTCTCCTGCTGGAGCGTTTCCCGCAGCTGCGCATCAGCTTCGACCTGGAGGATCGCGACCGAATCCTCCGGATCGTCCATGAAAGGCCGCTGGACATCGACCAGATCACAGGGATCACGGGCCGGCTGAAGATCACGGCCGAGGTACTTGACCGTTGAACCTGATACACTGAGAACGATAATGGATCCCATCACCGTCAGTACGCTCGTGGAACGCGATCCTGCCCACGCAGCAGTTCAACTGGGGGCACACCTGGGGCGGCGTTTCGGATGATCATGGCTTGTCCGTAAGGGTGGACCAGGATGGCTTTGGCTACGTGCTTGGGGAGTACCGCGATACCGTGGACCTGGACCCCGGACCCTGGGTGGACATCCGGACCTCCAAAGGGGTGCGGGATGCCTTCCTTGTCCAAGTGGACGGCACCACCCTGGCCCAGCGCGAACGTCCACAGCCGGGCATCGGCCTCTCGCCGAACCCCACCAGCGGCACCCTGCACATGCGCCTGCACGACCCCTTCCCGGAAGCCGACCTTGAGGTGCGCGACATCACGGGCAGGCTGGTGTTGGCACCAGGACGGGCGCTGAGCACTCACGCGTTCGACGTCTCCATCCTCGCCGCGGGCACCTACCTGCTGGTGGACAGGACAGGGACGTTCGCGGGGCAGCGGTTCGTGAAGGAATGGGGTGTGCCCGAAACCTCGTCTGAGGTCCAGGATCCCAGATGAAGCTCCGGGGCCGGGGCCCACGCCGCCCTGCGGCGCCCGGCTTCCGGGACTTGTTACGAAAGGGTAGCTACCACCCGAACACCATCCCCGCCCGCCATTCCAGCGAAGCCTCACGCACCATCCGCACGAAGGCCAGGGCGGGGGAGTACCCCTGCTTCACCAAATGCTCGTGCACCTCGGGTTGGCCGGTGGGTAGGGTGATGTGGTCCTTCAGAGGCAGCAGCCAGCGTTGCAGCTCCAGACCTATGGCGGGGTGGTCGGCGATGATCAGGCCTTCGCCGGCCAGGGGTAGCAGGAA
>JAGQVR010000273.1 GCA_020437875.1 Flavobacteriales bacterium | reverse complement strand
CCTCCGCCGGAGCCAGCACGTTCGCGGGCGCCCCTTCCACCTTGGCCACCGGGATCACCACCTCCATCCCTTCCCGCAGTTGCAGGGCCTCGGGATTGCGTTCGAGCAGCTGGTTGATGTCGATGCCGTACTGGCGGGAGATGCCGAAGAGCGTCTCCTTCTTCCGCACCTGGTGGATCAACTCGCCGTTCCGCAGCACCGGCGCGCTCTTCAGCTCCTTCTTCACCACGGCATCCTGCGGGATCAGCACCTCCTCCCCGATGCTCAGGCCATCCTGCGCTGCCGGGTTCACCGCCACGAGGATGTCGACCGGCACGGCGTGGGTGCGGGCGATGGCGAAAAGGGTCTCCCCCGCCTCCACGATGTGCACCGTGTACCTGCGGCCGTTCACGGTGCGCTGCTCCTGCGCGCGTGCATCCGCCGCCCATGCCAGGCAGAGGCAGAAGAAGAAGAGGCGGACGGTCACTCCCATTCGATGGTGGCCGGTGGCTTGCTGCTGATGTCGTAAACGACACGGTTCACGCCGCGCACACGGTTGATGATGCTGTTCGATATCCGTGCCAGGAACTCGTAGGGTAGGTGGCACCAATCGGCCGTCATGCCATCGGTGCTGGTCACCGCGCGCAGGGCCACGGCGTTCTCGTAGGTACGTTCATCGCCCATCACCCCCACGCTGCGTACGGGCAGGAGGATGGCGCCGGCCTGCCACACTTGATCGTAGAGCCCTTCATCCCGCAGTCCCTGGATGAAGAGGTGGTCCACTTCCTGCAACAGTGCCACCTTCTCGGGTGTGACCTCGCCCAGGATTCGGATGGCCAGACCCGGCCCCGGGAACGGATGCCGACCGAGGATATTGGGATCGAGCCCGAGTTCCCTGCCCACGCGCCGCACTTCGTCCTTGAACAACAGGCGTAGCGGCTCCACCACCTTCAGGGCCATGCGCTCCGGAAGCCCGCCCACGTTGTGGTGGCTCTTGATGGTGACGCTCGGGCCGTTCACGCTCACGCTCTCGATCACATCGGGGTAGATGGTCCCCTGGCCCAGCCACTTCACGTCCTTGATCCGGTTGGCCTCGCGCTCGAAGACCTCGATGAAGGTGCGGCCGATGGCCTTGCGCTTGTCCTCGGGGTCCTCCTTTCCTTTCAAGGCGCTGTAGAAGGCTTCCCGCGCATCCACACCGGTGATGTTGAGGCCCAGGTGGCGGTAGCTCTCGAGCACGCGCTGGTATTCGTCCTTGCGCAGCAGACCGTTGTCCACGAAGATGCAGTGGAGGCGGTCGCCGATGGCGCGGTCCAGCAGCAGGGCCGCCACCGAGCTGTCCACGCCGCCGCTCAGGGCCAGCACCACCTGGTCCTCGCCCAGCTGGCGTTCGAGGCTGGCCACGGTGCTCTCCACGAAACCGTGCGGGGTCCAATCGCCGGCGCAACCGCAGATGCCGATCACGAAGTTGTGCAGCAGCTGCAGGCCGTCGGTGCTGTGGTAGACCTCCGGGTGGAACTGCACCGCGTAGGTCTCGCTGCCGATGAGCTTGAAGGCGGCCACCGCCACCTCGGGGGTGCTCGCGATCACCTGCATGGCCTCACTGGGCGCGGCGATGGTGTCGCCATGGCTCATCCATACCTGGCTGCCCGCCTCGATGCCGTCGAAGAGCTCGCTCTCGGCGATGGTGCTCAGGTGCGCCCGGCCGTACTCGCGCACCTTGCTGCGTTCCACGGGCGCTCCGGTGCGTTTGGCCAGGAGCTGGGCGCCATAACACACCGCCAGCACGGGCACCCGGCCCAGGAAGCCGTCCAGGTCGGTGTCCGGTGCGTTGGGATCGTGCACACTGCTGGGGCTGCCGCTGAGGATGACACCCGCGATATCGGGGTCCTTGGCGTATTGCCCTGCTTTGGAGAAGGGATGGATCTCGCAATAGACGTTCAGCTCACGCACGCGCCGGGCGATGAGCTGGGTGTACTGGGAACCGTGGTCGAGGATGAGGATGGAACGGGGCAAGGGGAGCACCGGCGCGTTGGGCCACCGGGGAGGTCAAAAGTAGCAGTCGCTTTCCGGTACTGGTCGAGAAGTGGACGGTCCTCGTCGGATCGTTCAGAACGATCGTCACCGGAGGCATCGGCAGGGCACCATCGCTCGTCTTGATGGTAATGGTGGACCGCCCCGTTCCACCTTGATCCTTAGGCCCATGTCACCCTTCTGTGAAGAGATCCCGCCTGCGTAGAACGGATCCCGGATCGTGCGATCTTTGCACAAGGGATCGGCAGGCTCGTCGACTCCCCCGGAAAAGTACTGAACACGACCATGGGAATATCGCTACGCGCGCTCCTGATCGCCGGTCTGTTCGGGCAGGTATCCCTCTCCCTGCATGCCCAGCAGCTGCTGGATGACTTCAACCGTCCGGCCAGTACCACCGTGGGTGGCGGCTGGACCGAGGTGGAGACCACCACCGGGGAGGCACAGATCAACGGGTCCGGACAGCTCAGCTTGAGCAGTACCACGGCCGGTCGGGATTACATCTGGCAGGATGTGGACGGGTTCTATGGGACCACCTTGAACACGAACAGCTGCCTGCTCACCTGGGCCTTCTGCATCCGCCAGAGCCGCACGGACCCCAGCGGTTTCAATAGTGGCTCCTATGGTGCGGCCTTCGTGCTCGGTGCGAGCGGCACCAACTTCACGGCGGGCACCACAGGCTATGCGGTGCTCTTCGGCCAGTCGGGCGCTTCCGACCCCCTGCGCCTGGTGCGATTCAGCAATGGGCTTTCCTCGGACGGGGTCCTTACGAACGTCATCGCCGCCGCCGCCACCCCCACCCCGTTCAACGACCTCAGCACCCATTACCTCGCGGTCCGGGTGACCTACGCGCCCACGACCGGCACCTGGACGATGTACGCGAGCCAGCTCAGCGCCGGCACGTTCAGCACGACCGACCCGCTCACGGCCAGCACCCAGGTGGGCAGTGCCACGGTGAACACGACCTATGTGGGCAACAACCTACGCTACATCGGTTGCTTCTGGAACCACAGCACCACGGGCACGGATGCGGCGCTCTTCGACAACATCACCATCCCCCAGTTGTGCATCCCCATCGTCAACTTCACCACATCCACCGCATTGGTGAATGAGAACGTGGGTGGCGTGCTGGTGACGATGGACATCTTCCCGGCCACGGTGACCGGGGGCAACATCGTGGTGACGGTGACCAATGGCCTTGGTGTGGTCTACGGCGCGGGCAACGATTACACCACGACCCCTGCGGTCGTCGGGTCCGATATCACGATCCCCGTCGCGCCGGGAGCGACATCCGCCTCCTTCACCATTCTGGTGAACGATGAACTGGTGGACGAGGACAACGAAGTGATCACCTTCTCCATCAGCAGCACCACCGGGGACCTGATCCTTGGCGCTGACCTGACGTACGAGATCACCATCATCGACGACGATGGTGGGCCGACGGTGAACTTCACCACCACGAGCATCACCGTGTTGGAGAACGGCGGGGTGCAGACCTTCTTCCTGAGCATCAGTCCGCCACCAGTGGTCGCCGGCAACGTCACGATCAGTGTGACCAACGGGCCGGGTGTCACCTGCGCGTTCGGGCAGGACTACATCGTCACCGGGATCGGTTGTCC
>JAGQVR010000272.1 GCA_020437875.1 Flavobacteriales bacterium | reverse complement strand
GGTGCTCACCGCCCCGCATGGCGTGTGGCTGGCTCCATGCGGGGTCGGTATCTTTGCCTCAGCTCGTGTTCATGTTCCTATGCCTTAGGGGGTGAATGTGTAGCGACCAGGCCCCCACTGTTCCCGCAGTGGGGGTCCCTGTTTGGGCGCAAATAGGCCTGAGATCCAGCCCGCCGTGTCCATCTGCGCTCCGTAGCATATGATAAAGGTAACCCTACATGAAGCCCAAGAAAACTGGTCTTCTCACGTATTGGCACCGTGAAAAACACCCTAGCCCCTCGATGAGGACCTGTCGTTCCAAGACTGGAAGTCCAGGAGCATGGACTGCTGCATAGCAAGCCGTCAGGCCGCACCTGCCGCGCAGGTGCACCAGTTCCGGAACTGCGTGCTCAGCTACTGCTTGATGAACTGAACGGCCACTGTGCCGAAAGCGGAACGCACGCGTAACAGATGCACGCCACGGGACAGTTGTCCCACAGGCACGCCGACCTGTCCAGTGGAGCTGCCTCCATGGAGCACTTTCCGCCCCTGTGCATCGAACACCTCCCAAGCTTCGATCGTCCCACCCTTGCCAGGTGGTTCCACCCACAACCATTCCTCCGCAGGGTTGGGCCAGATCACGAGCTCACCGGGGGCATGTCTCGAAAGCCCTTGCGCCTCATCGACCACGAGAACAGCCGGTTCGGTGATCACGGGTGCGTTGAAGTCGAAGTAGATATTGGCCACATTGTGGACCTCCGTTCCATTGATCAACCCAGGGTCGGCCTGGATGGTGAACCGCACGAAGCCATTGCTGGCCAACTGGTCCAGCCCACTGTCCGGCAGGTAGATGGGATCGAAGACGAAATGCAGGACGCCCCCCAGCATATACCACGTGCAGGCATGGCTGCTCGCAATGAACCGATAGCTGCTCCAGTCCAGGTCCTCGCTGAGCGTATCGGTGATCACCACCCTGGATGCCGGCCACGTTCCGGTGTTCTGGAACCGGATGGTGTAGTCCAGATCAAGGCCGAGCGCTACTTCGTCGGGTGTGGCCTGATCGGGTGAAACGGTCTTGTCATTCGGGTCACAGGAGGCCACCACGATCTCCGTGATCGAAACGATGTTGTCGCTGGGGGTAGTATCCGCGGCCAATGTGGTCGCTGTGAACACGAGATGCGTGGTGTCGCCCAGTAGCGCGGTCACAGGCGTTAGCACTTGAACTGTCGCCGTCCAGTTGGAGCCTGGTACCATGGCGGGGACGATCCATTGAGCGATGTTCCCGATCAGTTGTGTGGGCGGAACATTGCTGCTTACCCAGTCAAGAGCGGTATCGACCTCCAACTCGATGGTCGCATCGGCAGCCACCGTTCCGGTGTTCATTACGTTCAAGGTGATGCTCCGATCAAATCCGAGGATCGGTGGAAGCGCTGCCGTGGCATGCGCGACCAGATCGGTCACGTTCGGGAGTTGATGCACCCCGAATGCATCCATTGTATCGATCTCCAGGTAGGTACTGAACGTCGTGGTCTGCACCGGGGTCGTGAGCACGTGATACTGAGGTGGCAGTGGGGCCACCTGATAGGTGGCCGTATCCGCGGCGATCTCGTAGGCTCCCAGCGTGTTGCTCATGCCCATGAAGCCCCCAGGACCGACTTCCACGGTCATGTTCGGCATGGGAGGCTCGCCAGTATCCCAAACCCCATCGTTGTCCAGGTCATTGAACACCAGACCGGCGATCACCGGGCGTACCTCCGGACAAGTGGAGGTGGTCACATTGCAGAGTGGTGGCCAGGTCGGGGGCACTCCCAGAGTTCCCACCCAGCTCGGATAGTTCGGAAAGCAGGTGACCCCGGTGTTGGTCAACTCCAGGCAACCGTAGGGAGCTGGTAGTGAAGAGCAATCGTCCGGAAGCGGTGGAAGGCAGGAAAGCAGGGGGCAGTCCACAATGTCCGTGCTTCCCCCCGGCAGGGCATTCAGATAGGTAAGGGCTGGCAGGTCCTGGAGCAGAAGTTGACCAACTGGCTGCTGGAACGTGAAGACGGAATCCAGCAGTGGCAGACCGGCGATGGTGAGTTGCAGAGGATGAAAGAGACCAGGCAGTTCAGCAAGCAGAGGACAATCCCTGAACTCCACTTCGTCCACGTAGGCAACAGAATCCGGACTGCTAAGTGGTGCCGAAGGAAGCGTTGTCAGTTGGTCACAATTCACGATGACGACCTTCTCAGGAACATCGGGCCATGCTGCGATCTCGGTGATCGCAGACCGCTCAACATGCAGGTCCATCAACCCTGCAGGGAGGTTCAAGATACCTGTCGCAGGGACGCTATCGATGTGGAGCAGGCTCAGCGTAGGCGGAAATGCCGGCAAGGTTCCAAGGGGCAGAGATATCAAACTAAGGGTCGCAGCGCACGGGGTCGGCGGCAAGGACGTCCAAGGCATGTTGGAGATCCTGATCGAGTAGGCGTTCCATGGACCGGTTGGCAGGGGCAGGTTTGGAACGTTCTCGATCAAAATGCTTCCCTGTCCACAGGTGGAAACAAGTGGAGGAAGCGTGCTGAGGACCGGCATGTTCCGGAGCAACACGTTCGGGATCGTCGGCGTGCCGACCACGGACGTGAGCAGGGGCAGGTCCTCCAGCTCCAGGCTCCATAGAACAGCGTTCAACGAGAGCGTTGGGCCTAGCAGCGGACACGAAGCGATGGCCAGTGTACTCAGTGATCCAGGAAGCGGAGGCAGTCCACCCAGGTTGGTACATTCTTCCAGGATCATGTGGTAAAGGTCGGCTGGCAGCGTGGGCAGTGCCCCGACCTGCTGGCATCGGACCAGCTGGAACATCTCCATCCCGGAAGGCAACGCGGGCACCGAACCCAACGCGATGCAGTCATAGAGGAACAGCTTTGTCAGCGAGGATGGCAATGCCGGTAGCACGGCCCCAGGGAACCCGTGCAAGGCTATTCGGTCCAAACTATCCGGAAAGGCGGGAAGGACGGATCCTCCTGGCTGAGTATAGGTCACCGTTAGTCCCTCAATGCCTTGCAGGTACTGCAATCCGGTCAGGTCGCTCGGTGCCCAGTTCACGTTCAGGTCTACGGAATACACCCAAGGTGGCATCACGAGCGCTGGAGACTGTGTGTCCAAGTAGCCGGTACCGTTCACACTACCTGGGGCCATCATGTTCAGCCAGGCACGCATGTTCGTGTCGGGTATCAGCACCAACTGGGCGCTCGCCATGCCCGCGCCGAACAGCAGCAAGGAAGCGATGAAAATCGACCGGAACAGCAGGGCGGGACGCTTCATGAATGGAAAGGTAGGTGATGATCTGTCATGTGATCCGCACGGGGCCGGCGCTTGATCCAAGCGAAATGGAACCTCATTGATGAAGACGACAGGCTGCCCCTATTCGTCGCCTGCCACGCGGCGGAAACCCGATCAATTCGGGACGCGAATACTTCAGGATGCCGGGGCCGCCATTACTGGGATGGAGGCAAGAGACCTTCCACGATCCCGGCCCCTGCGACAGGCTCAAGGCCGGAATGACAGGCCCCGTCCGGGTTTGAGATCCCCGCGATCCCGGGTCAAGCCCGGAATGACAGGATCGGGGCCTGAGATCTTCGCGATCCCGGGTCCCCCGGTCCCGGTTCAGGCCCGGGAGACCCGGGGCCGGAATGACAAGC
>JAGQVR010000271.1 GCA_020437875.1 Flavobacteriales bacterium | reverse complement strand
AGGTGCATTCCTCCAGTTCAGGTGCAACGTCGGGCTGGTCTGTGGTGGGCGTACGATGCACTGTCCATCGCGCCGGAAGCGGAACTGGTAGCGGACCATTGAACTGGACACGACAGGTGTGAACTGGGGAGGCGCTGCTACGAGCCGGTTCGCCGGGCGGTTCGATCCGCCGAACTCACGTGTCACCCCACAACTGAAGTCCGGGACGTTGGAGGGATCGTTCTGCAGCCGTGTCAGCGGACACGCCGCCAGAGCCGGGTCGATCTTGAACCTGCATGCCGGACCGAACTCCTGATCGACACCCGCGATCCGGCTGCGTATGCGCACGTTGAGCAACAGGCCCTCCGGGATGTGCGGGTCGACCACGCTGTGGTACCAGCCATTGATCTTGAAATGACAGGCACGGGTGGCGCCTGAACCATAGCCATCGCTCGTCGCATGGCTTCGGAAACGACGATAGCTGTAACTGCCGTTCGGGTCGAAGAACCAGAACTCGTAGCCGCTGGTCGCATTGGTGATGCCGTATTGCGCTGACACCAATGGATCCGCCGCCGCGACGATGAACCGGTTCGGCAGCCAATCAAGCTTGTCACAACTGCTGAAGATCGGTCGCGTGGTGCCCATGGGCAGGCAGAATCCCTGCTGGGCAGCGATGCCGCTCAACGGCCCTGTGGAGAAGTTGGCCCCATTGTCGATCAATCGATCACCACCATCGGTACGCAGGATGTAGCCACCATCCATGATCCCATCACCACCCATGTCCCGCACCTCCAAACGGTAGCAGCCATCGGGCAGGCAGCATGCCTCCGTGACATCCGAAGCGGCGGGCAATGCACCGGAACCGGAACATACCGTTGCACCATTCGCCTGATCGATGATGGCCCATTGCGTCTCCTGGGGTTGATCATCGGTGTGCAGATCAAGGGCCAGTCCGTTCGTGCATGCCGTGCCATCCCCGGTCCCGAGTCCCTTCGAAACCGCCCCCGTGAGCTCGGCCCCGGAGAAGGAGATCAATGTACTGCCGCTGGCCATCACGCGCATGGAGGCACCGGACAGCAGGTCCCGTCCATTGTCTGTTCCGGTGAACTCGTAGCAGGCATCGCCCCCCAGCATCACGTTCTCGATGATCTCGGTGTTCGGGTCCGCATAGGGGCCGCCACCGGCCACCACGAGGCCTCCGGCATCCTTCAACTCCCACGATAGTTCCTCCGGGCCATCGTCCGTGTTGATGATGACCTCGATGGTGTTCGACGTGGTCGCGGCATACTCCTCGTCGATGTCAACGTACCTGATGTTGCCATCCGGGTTCTCGTCGGGGATCGTGTTCACCGTCTTGATGTGGAACTCCAACTGATCACCTGAAACCACATCGGTGACGGTGGGGAACACCGGTTGGCGCGATTCTCCAGGAACCGCCGGGATGACCAATTGCCAGTCGAAGCTGCCCACCATGACACCGTTCTTCCAGGTCTCTACCACGCAGCCGCTCATGGCCACATTCCCATCGTTCCTGATCAACAGCTTCGGCGATACAGTGCCATCGCACGGGAACTTCAGGCCCTTGTAATCCAGGATCTTCGCATCGAAATCGAACTGGGCGAATGCGGCACCGGTGCCATAGATGATCGCCAACAGGAGCTTGAGCGTGCGCATGGCCGAATGGTATGTAGCGCCAAGCTAAGTGCTGGTGCTCCCCGAAGCGCAAAACGTTCGTTACATCCCGGGGTCGGTAAGAACCATGCGGGTCGCGACGGATGCCGCCTACTCGACAACGAAGGACCGGGGGCGAACGATCCGGTCTCCATCCTGCATCGTCAGAATGTAACGTCCGGTGGCCAGACCCTGAACATCAATGGTCATCCGTCCATCAATAACAGCGTTCGCATCGTTACGCACGACCCGCCCGGTCGCATCCATGATGGATGTCCGCACCAGGCCGTTCCCCTGGATGCCCGTCACGAACAACCGTTCCTCCACAGGCACCGGAAATAGAACCTGTTCAACGTTCTCCTCCTCAGTCACTCCGACCGTCGCACCGGTGTGCAGGCCAACGCGACGTTCCCCGCTCGATAGGTCCGAAACATCTTCCACCAACTCACCATTACAGAACAACTGGATGATACAGTCTCCGGAGGACCCGTCATCGGCAAGACGTGCCCGGAATTCATAACAGGCGTTCGTAGCAAGTTCCACCCAAACCTCCTCCGCCTGGCTGACCACGACATTGCCGTTCGCCACGACCGACCCGCTGGCATCATGGAAGGACCACATGAATGGACCACATTCCGGCTCCGACACAAGGTCCACCATGACGATCGCCGTGGATAGCTCCGTGGCATCATCGGTGATCGATACGGTGATGTTGTTCCCGTCCACGACCTCATCCGGTTGTGCGTTCACACTGATGATGCGGAACTCGAGCATGTCACCATCCGATACCTCCACAGCAGGGAATGTCGGCTGCCGCACCTCGTCCTGCACCGCGCCCACGGCCAGTTCCCAGTTGAAGCTGTTATCGATGAGCCCGTTCTTCCAGGTCTCGACCACACAGGTGAACATGACCTCGCTACCCTGGTTCATGATCTTCAGGCGCGGCTGCACCATGCCATCACAGACCTGGCCGATGCCCTCATAGCTCAGGATCCTGGCATCGTACTGGGCCTGTCCGAGAGCGAGTACCGGAAAAAAGAATGCCGAAAGGAGAGAACAGCGCATGGCGAAGAGTTTGGGAGCTCGCAAGGTATCCTCCACCCCGACACGTGGCAAGGAACTTTCGTTAGCGTTCGGGATCAGAACCGGATAGTAACACCGCCAAGCACGTTGAGGGGAGCCTGCGGATACAGCCCGATCAGCTCCTGCCGTTGTTCGCCGGTGAAGTAGCTGTACACCCAGCCATTGCTCTCGTAAACCTCGCTGAAGATGTTCCGCACGGTGAGGTTCACATCGATGCGCTCCACGCCTTTCACACGAATCAAGCCAAGGTTCAGTCGCAGGTCGTTCACGAGGAAGGGATCGAGCATGCGCCCGGTGCTCCCGGTGTTGTCCAGGTACTGCCGCCCTACGTACTTGGTGACGAAGGTGATGTCCGCGAAGTCGCGCACCCTGCGCCAGAAGCGGTAACTGAGCTCACTGCCCGCCACCACCGAAGGGGAGAAGGCGAGGTCGGTGGTGCCGTGCGAGATCGCCCGCTGGTCCCAGGTATCCCAGTCATCCACATACTCCGTGTAGTCCAGGACCTTGTTCGCACTGAAGCTCGCATTGGCACGCCAGGTGAGGCGCGAGACCGGCTGCACCGCCCACATCAACTCCGCACCCGCACGGTAGCTCCGGGGTACGTTGGTGCGTAAGGCCGCGCCGACATCGTTCAATTCGCCGGTGAGCACCAACTGATCGGTGTAGTCCATGTAGAAGGCGTTCAACCCCGCACTGAAACGTCCGCTCCGACGCTCATAGCCCAGCTCGTAGTCCACCAACCGCTCGCTGTTCGGACGACTGAGCGGGGTGGTCTCCTCCAGGTCATTGCGATTGGGTTCACGGTTCGCCACGGCGACCGAAGCATAGGCACGCCCTCCTTCATGCACCCGCCACAGGACACCGGCCTTCGGATTGAAGAAGGCGTAGTCCACCTGCTGGGTGATGTTCTCGAGATCGTTGTTGAATCCG
>JAGQVR010000270.1 GCA_020437875.1 Flavobacteriales bacterium | reverse complement strand
CATGCGGTCATTTCCCTTCCAGGATCCTCCGGGCCAGGCCCGGAATGGATCGGGTGAGCAGCAGGAAGAAGCGGAGCTGGCCCGTAGTGGCGATCTTCCGTTCCCGTTCCAGCTGAGGCAGGGTGATGTCCACAAAGGCCTGCGGGTCCATCTTCTGTTCATCCCTCCCGGCCGTCATGCCGGTATCGGTGACGGGAGGGATCAGTTCCAGCACACGGATCGGCGTGCTGCGCAGGACGTTCCGAAGCCCGACGGTGAAGCTGCGCATGCCCGCCTTCGCCGCGCTGTAAACGAGGCCATCCGCCTTGGGGTAGGCGCCCAGTCCGCTGGTGGTGTTCACGATCATCGCGCAGTCGGAACGTGACAACAGCGGCAGCATCAACTGTGTGAACAGGATCTGGCCCGACAGGTCGATGTCGATCTCGCGGTGGATCCGCCCCACGGGCAGCACCTCGCTCGTGAGGTCGTAGTTGTACTGCACCCCGGCGTTGTTGAAGAGCACGTCCACACGAGACCATCGCTGCGCGAGCTGGTGTGCGGCGTTCTCGATGGATGAGGGGTCGCCCAGGTCGCAGGGCACGGTGGCGAAGCCTTCCTCGGCCATCCGGTCCAGTCGTTCGCCGGCGCGGCCCAGCACGATCACTTCATTGCGCCTATCGCGGAGCGTGCGGGCCAGGCATTGGCCGATGCCGGAGGTGCCTCCGGTAATGACGATAGTGCGGTCATTGAATTGCATGGTCGTGGGTTCTCAGGTGAAGGAGACGATGGCGAGCACGAGGAACAGACCGATGGAGGTCACGGCTTGTGGAAGGGTCAGACGGCCTTGCCGAGCCGTTCCGCCATTGAGCAGCAGGAAGGCCAGTGCCACGAGCCAGCCGAGCTGGGCGGTGTGCACGAGCATGTTCACGGGGCCCAGCACGCTGAACGTCCCACCGAACTGTTCCAGCGAGTACACGAGCATGCCCAGGCCGATGACCTGCCCGGAGCGTGCAAAAGGTCTGGGGAAGTGGCCGGGGCGGTGCAGCATGGCCGTCGCGAAGAAGAAGGTCCACGCGGCCTCGAACCAGAAGGCGAAGTTTTCGCCCACGGAAACCCCTGCGTAGAGGTGGAACGCGTCGTACACCAGGCGGATGTCCTCCAGCTGTTCAGGACCTGCACTGGCCGTGAGCGTGGCCAGGTGTTCCATCAGGAAGGGCCAGCGCACAAAGCCGAGCGAGGATGTAAGGCCGAACAGCACGCCCGAGACCATGGCTAGGAAGGCTGTGGTGCTCTGCTGGAAGTCCAGGCTGCGGTAGAGGAGCAGCACCACGCCCATGGTGGTGATGCCCGTGAGGGTGAAGAGATAGTACGCGGGCACGGTCCATTGGCGGTTGCGGTGGAAGAGCTCCAAGGTGGTCTCCATCGGTGCGCGCAGGATGTCCGGGAAGTCGAAGGCGATGATCAGGATGAGCCCGGCGGTGAGCATCAGGGCAACGTGCGCCAGCGTCAGCCAGGCAGTGGTACGGAGGTCCAAGGTGTTCATGATCGTTCGTATGGATGGTTCAGAAGCGATAGGCCAGTCCGAGGTGGAAGACCTTGTAGAGGTTGGTCACACTGGAGCGGAAGCCCTTGTCCATGCGGCGTTCCAATTCGTTCCGGTCCTCTGCGCTCAGGATGGCCGTTCCCCCGAACTGGTAATGCGGGTCAGGCAGCTGACCCCAGGCCGGGGTCCATTCGATACCGGCGCTCAAGCCGTTCCGGAAGTCGTACTGGTAGCCGATGCCCAACGCCAGGCCCCATCCGGCAGGTCGTGACTGGATGATATCAATAGTGCCCGACACGGGCTCCCCGGCGACCGTGCGGGTCCGGTCATCGAAGCGCATCGTCTCCGTGTCCTGGCCGTTGTACACCAGGCCGGCGCTCAGGTAGGGTCCATGGAGAACGGGCGTGTAGCGCACCTGCAGCAGGAAGCGCTCGGCGACCTCCTCGTGCGTATGCACGGTGCCGCTCAAGGCGGCGGCGTCCGCATTGAACGAGCTGCCTCCGCGCTCGATCGCGTCGCGCAGCTGGTAGATCGCACCGGCGTAGAGGTGTTCGTTGAAGTGGTAGCCGAAGGTGAAGCTCGGCTTGAAGCTGCCGTCCATGGGCAGTTCGCCTAGGCCAATGCCGACCTGCCAGGTGCCGGAGGGCGATCCGGGTCGCTGCGCGCTCAGCGCGATGGGCAGTGAAAGAAGAAGGGTGGTGAGGATGTGTTTCATGGTGATCAGGTGTTGGGAAAGCGGTGGAACAAGGCGACCACATGCAGCAGGAGCGCTCCGGCGATCGTGTTGATGGCGACCATCAGCAGCATGGCTCCGAAGAGGCCGTACTGCTTCACCGCCATGGTGGCAGGGATGCCGGACCTCAGCCCGACCAGCTGCTTCAGGAGCGTATAGGCGTTCAGGTATTCGGCACGCGGACCGAGGAGGATGTCGACGAAGACCATCACCGCCAGGCTGGCGAAGAAGGCCGTGGCGTAGTGGGAGAAGGGGAGGAGATGCGGTGCGTACATGGCTTTCAGGTGTTGTGGGGACAAAAGTCCCCGGCACCCGAAGGCCGGTCATTTACATGGGTTAAGGAATGCCCTCAGCCGCGTCCCACCAACTTCGCGCGGATGCGGCTCAGCTGCACGGGCGTCACCCCCAGGTAGGAGGCGATGTGGTACTGCGGCACCAGGTCCTCCAGGCCCGGTAGCTCTTTGCGGAAGGTCAGGTAGTTCGCCGTGGCGTCCTCCGTCACCATCCGGATGTCGTGGCGTTCCTTGTTACTCCACTCGATCTCCAGCACACGGCGCATCACGGTCTCCAGGCAACGGTGCTCATGGAACAGGTCCTGGAACGCTGCGAACGGAAATCGAAGGGTGCGTGCCGGGGTCAGCGCCTGGAAGCCAAGGCGGCAGGGCTCGTTGGTGAGCAGGGCCGTGAGCGGGGTCGGGAACATGCCCGGCACGAAGAAGGTCTTGTTGTACTCGGTGCCGCCATGCGCATGATAGACCCGCACGATACCCTCCACCAGGAAATGGGCGTACCGGACCCGTTCCCCAGTGCGCACCAAGTGCTCATCCTTCTTCCAAGTCACGGATCCAAGCAGGGCCTCCAAGGCCTGCCAGGCGGCACCGTCCACCGGGGCCAGGGCGCTCAGCACCTGGCGCATGTCCGCTTGTGAAAGCGCACGTACATCGGTGCCGGGTGTGCCACCCATGCGAACAAGGTATCAAAGCTGGCGCTGGTCCTCTACCGCTCATTCCACCCCTTGCCCGCCAGGATCCGGTCCCGGCACTTCTCGATCCGCGCCACGCGGGTCTCCGGCTTCTTGGCACCGCCGATGTGCAGCAGGTACCCACGCTGCCGGCCAGGTGTCAGGGCCTTAAAGGCCTTGCGCAGTTCGGCATCCTCCTTCAGGTAGGCCTCCAACTCTTCGGGCATGTCGAAGTCGGCGGTCTTCTTCAATGCCACCTGCTTGCCGGCACCTTCCAGGGCGATGGCCTCCTTCATGTAGGCACGCACCACCGGCGTCGAACGTTCGATGTCCTTCACACTGGTGAAGCGTAGCTGTCGCGCGCTCTGCACGTTCTCGGTCTGCTGTACCAACAGGCTCTTCGGGTCCTTCAGCAGCGCGCCCTTGTGGAACAGGAGCGCGCAATGGTCCTT
>JAGQVR010000269.1 GCA_020437875.1 Flavobacteriales bacterium | reverse complement strand
CCTATCAAAGCGGGAGTGAAGGAGATCAAGGTCCGTCTCGACTCACGGACGGTCATCACCGTATCCTCCCAGAAGGCGCTCGCTGCCTGGAAGCAGCGCTACCCGAAGCTCGAGGTCATCGGTTGATCCCATGGCCCGCCACGTGCTGGAACGGTCGCAGACCCTGCCCATCACGCTGGATCGTGCCTGGTCGTTCTTCAGCACTCCTCGCAACTTGGCCCTTATCACGCCACCGGGCCTTGGCTTGACCATTCGTGAACCGTTCGACGACCGTCCGGCCTTCGATGGTCAGCTGATCACCTACACGGTTCGACCGCTCCTATGGATACCGGTCCGCTGGGTGACACGGATAGCGGATGTGAGCGCCCCTCACCGCTTCGTTGATACCCAACTCCAAGGTCCTTACAAGGTTTGGCGCCATACGCACGAATTCTTCGACGACCCGGAAGGGGTCCGCATGACGGATCGCGTGGAATACGAACTACCTTTCGGATGGCTGGGCGAACTCGTTCACACGCTCTGGGTCAAGCATGAGTTGAACCGGATCTTCGACCACCGGTCACGGACCTTGGCGAGGATCCTGGCGCCGGAGAGCGAACCATCCGCCCGGCAGGACGTTGTTCGGTGACATGAGCAGCTGGGCCATCATCGCGATCATCGGCACCACCTTCATCCTGATGGAAGGGGTGGCCTGGGCTACGCACAAGTACGTGATGCACGGTTTCCTATGGCATCTGCACGCGGACCATCACAAGAAGGACCACTACGGCTTCCTGGAACGGAACGACACCTTCTTCCTGATCTTCGCCGTGCCATCGATCGCCCTGTTCGCAGTAGGAAGTTGGCAGGGCTTCCATACGCCATGGTTCTGGATCGGGCTCGGCATCCTTGTCTACGGCATCGCCTACTTCCTCGTCCACGAGGTCTTCATTCATCAACGGATCAAGTGGCTACGGAACACCCACAACGCCTACTTCCTTGGTATCCGCAAGGCGCACAAGGTGCATCACAAGCATCTGGGCAAGGAGGATGGTGAATGCTTCGGCATGCTCTGGGTGCCCTTGAAGTACTTCCGCGAGGCTCGTAAGGCCCTGGCCAACCAGCGCCGTTGACACCAACAGCCGCTTGTTCACGCGGCTGTCCGGTCCGACATCCTCCGCGGATTCGACCGCCTACCTTTGAACGGGGCCTTGGCCCCCGGAAATGGGCGAACACCTCAAGCGCATCAGCAGCTACCTTGAACACCAGGTGAAGGCGCGGACCCGACATGGCGTCCACAGTCCTTTCGTCTACGACCTGATCACGCATGTCTTGCGACAAGAGGCCGATATTCCCGAGTTCGCGGAGATCGAAGCGCTGCGCGAGGACCTGCTCGAAAGTGACCAGACCATCACCGTGAATGATCTCGGGGCGGGTTCACGCGTCTTCCAACGACCGACCCGGGCGGTGTCGGAGATCACCCGCACCGCCTTGAAACCGGCCGGGCAAGCGCGTCTCCTATATCGTCTGGCACGCTACTTCCAGGCGGACCAGGTGCTGGAACTCGGCACTTCGTTCGGGATCACGACGCTCTACCTCGCCATGGGTGCGGAGGAGGGCACGGTACACACCATCGAGGGCTGTCCGCAGACCCAGCGCATCGCCCAGCACCAGTTCGATCAGATCGGAACGAAGAACATCCATGCGGTGCTCGGTGGTTTCCGAAGCAAATTGCCAGAAGTGTTGCGGCAGATGGGGTCGGTGGACCTCGCCTTCATCGATGGGCATCATGCGCTGGAGCCGACCTTGGAGTACTTCGAGTCCATTCTGCCCTACGCCCATCCGGGCACGGTGTTCGTGTTCGACGACATTCATTGGAGCCGCGGAATGGAACAAGCCTGGGCCACGATCAAGGATGATCCGCGCGTTACGGTGACCGTGGACCTTTTCGACCTCGGCCTCGCATTCCTGCGGACGGGGCAGGCCAAGGAGCATTTCACCCTGCGCTACTGAGGGGCATCATGAAGATCTACACACGAACGGGGGACCAGGGACAGACCAGCTTGCTCGGCGGGCACCGCGTGCCGAAGGACACGCTGAGGATCGAGGTGTACGGCACCATCGATGAACTGAACAGCCACATCGGCCTGCTGCGCGACCATGCCCATGGACGGCGCGATGCCCTCCTGATCCCGATCCAGGAGAAGCTCTTCAGCCTTGGTTCCCGGCTGGCCAGCGGTAATGAGAAGCAGGCGGAGAAGTTCAAGGTGCCGCAGGTGACCGACGAGGACATCACCACGCTGGAGGCCGCCATGGACGGCATGGACAAGGAGCTGCCTGAGATGCGGAACTTCATCCTGCCGGGTGGGCACCAGGCCGCATCGCAGGCGCATGTGTGCCGTACGGTATGCCGAAGGGCAGAGCGACTACTGGTGACCCTCGCCTCTTCAGAAGAGGTACCCGCCACGGCCGTCCGCTACCTCAACCGGCTCAGCGACCTCCTTTTCGTCCTCGCCCGGCACCTCGCCCATATGGACGGGGTGGCCGATACGCCCTGGAACCCGCGCCGATAGGGCATTCCAGGCCGGTTGATAAGTCCGGAGGCCGGGCATGACGATCCGTCTATATTTGCGGCCAATTTCACGGACCCTAACACGGCCTATCGATGTATTGGACACTTGAACTCGCGTCGTACCTGGAGGATGCGCCCTGGCCTGCCACCAAGGACGAGCTGATCGATTTCGCCATGCGCACCGGCGCACCGTTGGAGGTGGTCGAGAACCTGCAGGGGATCGAGGATGATGAAGAGGTCTTCGAGACGATCGAGGACATCTGGCCCGACTACCCATCGAAGGAGGACTTCTTCTTCAACGAGGACGAGTACTGAGATCACGACCATTCTGGGAACCCCGGTCAGAGCAAGGCTCGCGACCGGGGTTCCTGCTTTCCGGGCCTTCCTGACGGCTTGGCAGGAGTCCCCACCCCGGCAAGGTCTGTGCTCGGACCAGCCTGCTACCTTTGCCACCCCATAAAAAGGACCTGCTCGCCTCGGCCTGCGGCTCCACCTGTTCCCCATGATCGGTTCATTCACCAAGGCACTCAAGAAAGTATTCGGCGACAAGGCCCAACGCGACCTCAAGGAGGTGATGCCGTTGGTGGATCAGACCAAGGCGGCCTTCGCGGAACTGGAACGCCTGACCAATGACGAACTCCGCGAGCGCACCACCCAGCTGAAGGCACGGATCAAGGAGCGCACCAAGGCCAATGACGATCGGGTGGAAGCCCTGCGGGCGGAGATCGACGCGGACCCGCAGATGGATATACACGAGCGTGAACAGCGTTACCAGGAGGTCGATAAGTTGGAGGAGGCAAGCCTGAAGCAGATCGAAGAGGTGCTCCTGGAGATCCTGCCCGAAGCATTCGCCGTGGTGAAGGAGACGGCCCGCCGTTTCACGGAGAACAGCGAATTGCGCGTACGAGCCACAGACCTCGACCGCGAGCTGGCCACGAAACGGCCTGACGCGATCCGCATCGAAGGCGACCAGGCTATCTGGATGAACACCTGGAAGGCCGCCGGCATCCCCATCACCTGGGACATGGTGCACTACGATGTGCAACTGATCGGTGGGGTGGCCCTGCACAAGGGGAAGATCGCCGAGATGAGCACCGGTGAAGGGAAAACGCTCGTAAGCACC
>JAGQVR010000026.1 GCA_020437875.1 Flavobacteriales bacterium | reverse complement strand
TTCTTCGGGGTGGTGGTGTACACCTTGGTGCACACGCCACGGCGCTGTGGGCAGGACTTCAGGGCAATGGACTTGCTCTTGTACACAGGGTTCTCGCGACCCTTGCGGATGAGCTGTTGAATGGTTGGCATGAGCTCCTTTCGGTTGGCTTTCAGCGTCTTTAGCCATTCCTCGGCTAAAAACGGGCTGCAAATGTACGTGAAAGCAGTTTCCAACCATCTGGTGTTCAACGAAAATTCCAAGGACGACCAGGGTGGCTGGATCGCCCGGTGGATCCGGGCTCCTGATCAAACACCAGCTAAAACCTTGCGATCCAAGCGAATGCCAGCGCATCCGAGGCGCTGGATCCGGCGCGGGATCCGCATTTCCGCGTCGAGGCGTGAAGATCGATACAGAGCGACCTCTTACCTTTGTTAGCATCATTTGATACTATAAATGGACATCGCCAGCATCACCTACTACTCCATCAGCCCGCGTATGCTGAACCTGCTGGCCACCATCCACCACCGGCTGGGCGAAGTGCATGCCCGGCACCTCCACGCACCGGCCACCGAACTCGCCAAGGCTTACCACATCAGTGTGGTACACAGCACATTGGCCATTGAGGGAAGCACCCTGGACGCCCTGCCCGTGGCTGATATCCTCGCCAGCCCGACGACCGCCACCGAAGGATCCGCCGCCTTGGAAGCGGTGAACACCCACCGCGCCCACGATCTGGCCTTGGAGCTGGACCCCTTCGTGGAGCACGACCTGCGCCACGCCCATGGGGTGTTGATGCACGGCCTCGCACTCGATGCCGGCCACTTCCGCACCGGCCCCATGGATGTGCTCTACGGTGACCCGGAACCACTGCGCACCGCCAGCGCCCATGACCTGCCTGCCAACGTACACGAATTGCTGCGCTACGCGGAAGAGGATGACTTCCCACCGCTGATCACGAGTTGCGTGCTCCACTTCGGCCTGGTCTACCTCCGTCCGTTCACGGCCGGCAACGGACGCCTGGCCCGACTCTGGCAGAAACGGATGCTCATGCGCTACTGGCCGGTGTTCGCCTACCTGCCCGTGGAAGCCTTCATCCAACGCACCCAGCCAGCCTACTACGCCGCCTTGGAGTACGCTGACCGGCGCGGTGACTGCGGCGAGCTCATCGCCTACCTCCTGGAACGCATCGATGAAGCGCTGGCCGAACTGCTGGCCTCCCCTGACCCGGTGCTCACCGGGCGCGACCGCATCGCCCTCTTCCTGCTGCAGAACCCGGACCGGCCCTTCCGCCGGAAGGACTACCTGAACATGTTCCCCGAATTGAGCACGGCCACGGCGAGCCGGGACCTGGCAGAGGCGGTGGGGCGAAAGGAGTTGCTTCTTACCGGCATCAAACGAAAAGCTCAGTATCGTCGAGTTGCCCATTGAGTTCCCTACAATCTCACCCCTCCGCCAGCCAGTGCCCCAGGAAAACGTCCGTGACGGCATAACGGCCATCGGCATGGTGTACGAGTTCCTTGTCCACTAGCACCCCGAGGCTCTGCCTTACAGTACTGAGAGGGCTGAGCCGATGGCGGACCCGAACTCCATGGCGGTCGGGGTCGTCACCGATATCGCCTGCGTCAATCCCATCTGTTGATATCCCTGGTCAACGGGCCTCCCCACCGCCGCTAACTTCGCCGCTCGCATGGATCATTTGAAAGGGTTGAACCCCGCCCAGCGCGCGGCTGTGGAGAACACCGATGGGCCCACCATGGTGATCGCCGGGGCGGGCAGTGGCAAGACGAAGGTGCTCACCGTCCGCATCGCGCATCTCATGACGAAGGGTGTCGACCCCTTCCGCATCCTGGCACTCACCTTCACCAACAAGGCGGCGAAGGAGATGAAGGAACGGATCGCGCGGCTGCTCGCCGACATCCCCGGCCTGAGCACCGAAGCGCGCAACCTCTGGATGGGCACCTTCCACAGCGTGTTCGCCCGCATCCTGCGCGCCGAGGCCGACAAGCTTGGCTACCCGAAGGACTTCACGATCTACGACACCGACGACAGCCGGAGCGTGATCAAGGCCATTGTGAAGGAGTGGAAGCTGGACGACAAGCTTTACAAGCCCAACCAGGTGCATGGCCGCATCAGCATCGCCAAGAACAACCTGGTGGGTCCGCTGGAATACCTCGCCAACGCCGAGCTGATGGCCGGTGATGCGGCCGTGGGTCGCGAGAAGATGGGCGAGCTGTACAAGGCCTACGCCGAGCGCTGCTTCCGCGCCGGCGCCATGGACTTCGACGACCTGCTCTTCAACACCAACATCCTCTTCCGCGACCATCCGGATGTGATGGTGAAGTACCAGAGCCGCTTCCAATACCTGCTGGTGGACGAGTACCAGGACACCAACCTGGCCCAGTACAACATCGTGAAGACCCTGGCCGCACGCCACGAGAACCTCACCGTGGTGGGTGATGACAGCCAGAGCATCTACGCCTTCCGCGGCGCCAACATCCAGAACATCCTCAACTTCCGCACGGACTATCCGGATCACAAGCTCTTCAAGCTGGAGCAGAACTACCGCAGTACGAAGACCATCGTGGGCGCGGCGAACTCGCTGATCGAGAAGAACAAGGACCAGATCAAGAAGGAGATCTGGACGGACAACAGCGATGGCGAGAAGATCAAGGTGCACCGCTCGCTCACCGACAACGACGAAGGGCACTTCGTGGCCAACAGCATCTTCGAGACCAAGATGCAGCAGCAGGTACCGAACAAGGGCTTCGCGATCCTGTACCGCACCAACGCCCAGAGCCGCAGCATGGAGGAGGCCCTGCGCAAGCAGAACATCCCCTACCGCATCTATGGAGGACTCAGCTTCTACCAGCGCAAGGAGATCAAGGACCTGATCGGCTACTTCCGCCTGGTCTGCAACCCGAACGACGAGGAAGCGCTAAAACGGGTGATCAACTACCCCACCCGCGGCATCGGGCAGACCACCATCGACAAGTTGATCGTGACGGCCGCGCGGCTCCAGTCGAGCATCTGGGACGTGATCCAGAAACACCCGGAGGAGGTGGATGTGCATGGCGGTACCCGCAAGGCGCTCGGCGACTTCGTGACCATGATCGAGAGCTTCCGCACGATGCGCGAAACGTACACCGCGCACGCCCTCGGCGAGTACATCGCCCAGAAGACCGGTCTATTGCGCGAGCTCTTCGTGGACAAGACCCCCGAAGGGGTGAGCCGTTATGAGAACATCCAGGAGCTGCTCGCCGGGATGAAGGAGTTCAGCGAGGCGGACACCGAGGGCACCGACCTCCCACGCACCCTGAGCGACTTCCTGATCGACGTCGCCTTGCTGACCGATGCGGACAACGATGACCCGAACGACAACGACCGGGTGAGCCTGATGACGATCCACAGTGCGAAAGGCCTGGAATTCCCGTATGTGCACATCGTGGGCATGGAGGAGGACCTCTTTCCGAACCTCATGAGCGTGCAGACGCGCGCCGACCTGGAGGAGGAACGCCGGCTCTTCTACGTGGCCCTCACACGCGCCGAGAAACGGGCCACGCTCAGCTACGCCATCAGCCGCTACAAATGGGGCAACCTCACGGCCAGCGAGCCGAGCCGATTCATCGAGGAGATCGATGAGAAGTTCCTCGAGATGCCGGCGATGAACGAGCGCGGCGCCTTCAGCAGCGGGCAATACGTACGCCCCGGAACACCTCCCTGGGCCAGGCAGCCACGCGAACGGGATGAGAACGAAAGCTCCAAACCGGTGTACGGCCGGGAAAAGAGCGCACCGGGCATCCGACGTACCGCGGCACCAGCTCCGAAGCCCAGCGCACCAGCACCGCGCCCCGGGAACCTGAAGCGGATCTCCACCGCAGGCGCTCCCATGGAGGCGACGGGCACCTTGGGCGGCGGCACGAGCAGCGAAATCGAGGAAGGCATGACGGTGGCACACGATCGCTTCGGCAAGGGCAAGGTGCTGAAGGTGGAAGGCAAGGCACCGGACCTGAAGGCGACGGTCTTCTTCCCCAACGTGGGCCAGAAGCAGCTTCTGCTCCGCTTTGCGAAGCTGACCGTGGTGGAAGGATAACCTCCAGCCGACCTAGCCCGTTCAACCGGGCAGATGCGTTGGTCTCCCCACATCGCATGTGTTTCCGTCCTTCAGCTGTTGTCACCTGAAGCCGCGACCGCCCAGGCCCGCTACGAGTTCGGCTTCAGCTTGAACCCGACCGCCCAAGGCGAACTGGCCGCCTTATTCATCTACACCGTTCAGGACGGCGTGGTGCTCGGCACCATCCCCATGCGGCCCAACTTCTTCGTATTGCAGGCCAGCGGTCTTATGGAGAGCAAAGCCAACCTGGAGAGCGTGGACCTCTTCGACCAGTATGGCATCCACAATTGCGGCGCATGGACAGAGGATGGCGTCATCCGCACCAACTTCGACTGCACGACTCTCCAGGACCTCTGGAAACTGCGGTATCGGAACGGCATGGGCGCCCAGCCTGGTGAGGGCTGGTCCGGCGATGAGTTCCGCCCATCCGATCGCCAGCAGGTCATCCTGCAACATTATCGTGATCCGCAGTACGCGGACTGGCACGGTCCCTATGTGGGGAAGGACGCCTTCCGCCTGCTGCGCGACATGCAGGACCCGGCCTGGGTGAACAGCTACGCCCAGGGCGGATAGCACGGAGCACGACTCCCTTGCCTACATTTGACCACCTCCGCATGAAGGAGCAGGGCTTGCGGCCCGGCCTGCACATATGGGCCACCACCCTTTCATCCAATGAGCACGACACCCTTCGATTACAATACCAGCCGTCCACGCCTCATCATCCCGGAATATGGCCGGCACGTGCAGCGCATGGTGGAGCATGTGATGGAGATCGAGGACCGCGAGCAGCGTACCCGCACCGCCAAGGCCATCGTGCAGGTGATCGGTCGCCTGAACCCACAGCTGCGCAACAGTGAACACTTCGAGCGGACGCTCTGGGACCACCTGTACATCATGAGCGAGTTCAAGCTCGATGTGGACGCGCCCTTCCCGATGCCTACACCCGAGGAGCTCGACAGCAAGCCGGCAGCCATCCCCTATCCGCAGACGAAGATCAAGTACGGACATTACGGCAAGATGGTGCAGCGCATGATCGACCAATGCGCGGCGATGGAACCCGGCGAAACACGCGACGCCTACACCATCGTCATCGCCAACCAGATGAAGAAGCAATTCCTCGTCTGGAACCGTGACACCGTGCCCGACCCATTGATCATCAAGGACCTCGGCGAACTGAGCAAGGGCGCACTGAAGATGAAGGAAGATGTGCAGCTGGCACATACGGCCGACCTCTTGCGCACCCAACAAAGCGGTCCGCGCAACGAGGTGGACACCCGCAAACGTCCGGGTGGCGGAGGTAAGAAGCGCAAGCGGAACCGGAACAAGGGGCGTTATTGACTTCGAGCCGCAGGGGCAGGAGCAGGGCAGGTACGTATCATTATCCCGGCTCCTGCCCCTGCGCCTTTCCGCTCGGTGACAACCGCTTGTTGAAACCCTGCACGCCTTCCGCGGCGAACGGCACCTCCATAGGTATTGCTTCGCAACATGGGAAGTTTCAAGATCGAGGGGGGACATCGATTGAAGGGTGAGGTGGTACCCCAGGGTGCCAAGAACGAAGCCCTGCAGATCCTTTGCGCGGTGCTCCTTACGAGCGAACCGGTCACCATCCACAACGTGCCGGACATCGTGGACGTGAACAAGCTCATCGACCTGTTGAAGGCCATGGGTGTGGAAGTGGAGAAGCTCGACAAGGGGAGCTACCGTTTCCAGGCGAAGAGCGTGAACCTGGAGTTCTTCCTCGACCCGGAGTACAAGCGCATGGGCGGCAGCTTGCGCGGCAGCGTGATGGTCGCGGGTCCGGCGCTGGCCCGCTTCGGTCGCGGATACATCCCCAGCCCGGGTGGCGACAAGATCGGCCGGCGCCGGATGGACACCCACTTCACGGGATTCGAGAAGCTCGGCGCGACGATCCGTTACGACGAGAGTGATGCCTTCTACCGCGCGGAGGCGAAGAAGCTGAAGGGCACCTACATGCTCTTGGACGAGGCCAGTGTAACGGGCACGGCCAACATCGTCATGGCCGCCACGCTCGCGGAGGGTCGCACCACCATCTTCAATGCCGCGTGTGAGCCCTACCTGCAGCAGCTCTGCAAGATGCTCGTCAGGATGGGCGCGAAGATCGAGGGCATCGGCAGCAACCTGCTCCACATCGATGGGGTGAAGGAATTGAAGGGCACCGAACACCGCATGCTGCCGGACATGATCGAGATCGGTTCCTTCATCGGGCTGGCGGCGATGACGCGCAGTGATGTCACCATCAAGAACGTGGAGTACGATCAGCTCGGCGTGATCCCCAACGTGTTCCGAACGCTCGGCATCGCGGTCGAACGCAAGGGTGATGACATCCACATCCCCGCTCAGGAACATTACGGGATCGAGCCCTTCCTCGATGGCAGTAATCGTGTGATCAGCGACCATCCCTGGCCCGGATTCACACCCGACCTCCTGAGCATCGTGCTCGTGACGGCCACGCAGGCACGCGGCCATGTCCTGATCCACCAGAAGATGTTCGAGAGCCGCTTGTTCTTCACCGACAAACTGATCGAGATGGGCGCCCAGATCACCTTGTGCGACCCGCATCGGGCATTGGTGATCGGCAAGGACTTCGAGAAGCCGCTGCGCGCCATACGGATGACCAGCCCGGACATCCGCGCCGGGGTCTCGCTCCTGATAGCGGCTCTAAGCGCCGACGGCACCAGCACCATTGACAACATCGAACAGATCGACCGCGGCTACCAGGACATCGAAGGCCGGTTGAAGGCACTGGGGGCCCGTATCGAGCGGGTCTAGGGACTTTACCAAGCAGGCCTCCCATCGCGGCACGATCTTCGCTTACCGATCGGTACACCACCAGCTACCTTTGCCGCATGGAATTCCGCAAGCTCATGTCCAAGACCAGGATCGTCATCAGCGCAGCCGTCGTGCTGCTCGCCATCTACGGATTCGCCGCCCGCTCAGGTGCCAAGGCAGACGCGCCGGATGGCTCGCAGGTAGGCACGAACATCGGCAACAAGGCCCCGGAACTGGCTTTCATGAACGCCGATAGCACGAAGATCCTGAAGCTTTCCGAGCTGAAGGGGAAGTACGTGCTCATCGACTTCTGGGCGAGCTGGTGCCGCCCTTGCCGCATGGAGAATCCGAACGTGGTGGCCGCGTACAACAAGTACAGCAAGGCGAAGTTCACCGATGCCAAGGGCTTCGAGGTCTACAGTGTGAGCTTGGATCGCAGCCGTGACGCATGGAAGGCAGCCATCACCCAAGACGGCCTGGTGTGGAAATACCACGTGAGCGATCTGCTCTTCTGGAGCTCCAAGGGTGCCCAGCTCTATGGCGTCAACTCCATCCCCATGAGCTTCCTCGTGGACCCGAACGGGATCATCATCGCCAAGAACCTGCGCGGCATGGCCCTGCACCAGGAACTGGACAAGCATGTGAAGAGCCTTTGACACCATTGGTGACCGCTTAAGCCCCGGGGACCGAACCCGGGGCTTTTTCGTTGCACGGTATGCCATCCTGTCCGGCAGGGTCCACTGGCACTGGAATTGCCGACCCGGCTGCGCCGGAACGCTGAAGATCTGCGCCAATGGCCATGAAGAACCCGTTCCGCCGCAGTGCAAAGGAGAAGCCAGCCATGGACAACAAGACCGCGAACAACGAGGCCAACGAACCAAGAACGGCCATGAACGATACCCCAGAATCTGCCACCGCTGACACGCCGTCAGCCGATGAGAATGGTGAATTGGAGGTGCTCAAGGCCGAGCTGGACCTGCTCCGAGCCGAACACCAAGCCATCCACGACAAGCATGTGCGGCTGTTCGCGGAGTTCGACAACTTCCGGAAACGGACGGCCAAGGAGCGCCTTGACCTGCTGCAATATGCCGGTGAGAACACCTTGAAAGCCGTTCTTCCGGTATTGGACGACATGGACCGCGCCATCGCGAACAACGCGAAGGTGGATGATATCGAGGCGATCCGTGAGGGCTTCAACCTGATCCACCAGAAGATGGTGCACGCGCTCGGCACGCAGGGCCTCAAAGCCATGCCCGACGCGAAAGGCCAGCCCTTCGATACCGACCGCCACGAGGCCATCACCAAAGCCCCGGCTCCGACCCCGGACCTGAGGGGCAAGGTGATCGAGGTGATCGAGAACGGCTACAACCTGCACGACAAAGTGATCCGCTACGCCAAGGTGGTCGTGGGCGAATAAGGCCGACCTACCGTCGCCTGCATACCACGACCCTAAGCGCACGACCCGATGAGCAAACGAGACCCGTACGAAGTCCTTGGTGTGGCCCGCAACGCAAGCGGGGATGACATCAAGAAGGCGTACCGCAAGCTGGCCATCAAGTATCACCCGGACAAGAACCCCGGCGATACCGTGGCGGAGGAGAAGTTCAAGGATGCGGCTTCCGCCTATGAGATCCTGAGCGATCCGGACAAGAAGGCCAAGTACGACCGCTTCGGACACAACGCCCCGGGAGGCTTCGGCGGTGGTGGCTTCGGTGGCGGCATGAACATGGAGGACATCTTCTCCCAGTTCGGCGACATCTTCGGCGGGCACTTCGGAGGTGGTTTCGCCGGTTTCGGGCAGCAGCGGGGCCGTACCGTGAAGGGCAGCAACCTGCGCGTACGGATCAAGCTCACGCTTGAAGAGATCGCCCACGGCGCCGAGAAGAAGATCAAGGTGACGAAGCTGGTGCGCGGCAAGGGCAGTGAGTACGGGAACTGCAGCGCCTGTGGTGGCTCCGGCCAGGTGCGCCGCGTGCAGAGCACCTTCCTCGGACAGATGCAGACCGTGACCACCTGCCCGACCTGTGGCGGGATCGGCCAGACGGTGAGCAAGCGGGCTCCAGGGAGCGATGAGCACGGACTGGTGCGCGAGGAGGTGGTGGTGCCGATCCGGATACCCGCGGGTGTGGAGGAAGGCATGCAACTCAACATCAGTGGCATGGGGAATGAGGCCCCGGCCGGCGGTGTACCAGGTGACCTGCTCGTGGTGATCGAGGAAGAGGTGCACAAGGAACTGAAGCGTGACGGAACCACCCTGCATCATGAGGCGTATGTCAATCTGGTGGACGCCGCACTTGGCGCCAGCATCGAGGTACCGTTGGTGAGCGGCAAGGCCAAGGTGAAGGTCGAACCCGGCACGCAGAGCGGGACGACGATGCGCCTGCGCGGGAAGGGCCTTCCCAGCATCAACCACCATGGTAACGGCGATCTGCTGGTGCATGTGATGGTGTGGACACCCACGGACCTCTCCAAGGAGGAGAAGGCCACGCTCGAGGGCCTGCGCAACAGTCCGGGCTTCAAGCCACGACCAACCGCCAAGGACAAGGGCTTCTTCGAGAAAGTGAAGGAGATGTTCGGGCATTGATCTGTGCCGGGTAGCGTACGCCGTTACCTTGGTGCGATGGCGCGCTCTCAATGCCTGCTCCTCGGCTCATTGCTGCTGAACGCATGCATGCCCGGCCCGTCAACGGATGACGCGGAGGCTGTGGAAATGATCGTTGCCGGACCGGTCCTGTCCGAACGATCGGATTGGGCCTCCCTGCTCGCTGACAGCAGTGTCACTGGCACCTTCGTACTCTGGGAGCCGGACAGCGGACACCTGCAAGCTTCGGACACCTCGCGCGCACGGAGAGCCTTTCTGCCCGCGAGCACCTTCAAGGTCTTCAACTCGCTGGTGGCCTTGCAGACCGGTGCTGTGTCGGATGAACATGAGATCATCCCGTGGGATGGCATTCATCGCCGATCACCTGATTGGAACGAGGATCAGGACATGACCCAGGCCATCGCCAGGAGCACCGTGTGGTGGTACCAGGAGGTCGCCCGACGTGCCGGTGAGGCACAGATGCAGTTCTGGCTCGACACGGTCGACTACGGGAACCAGGTCATGGGCGACTCCATCCACCTGTTCTGGCTGCAGGGCGGCTTGCGGATAACGCCATTGGAGCAGATCGGCTTCATGGAGGCCCTGCACGACGAAATCCTGCCATTCGATCAGCGGCACCAGCGAACGGTGAAACGGATCCTGCCCGGCGACAGTACGGCCCACTGGAAACTGCAGGGCAAGTCGGGTTGGGCGGTGCGGGTGGATGACGAGTACGGTTGGTACGTGGGCTGGGTCGAGCGTGGTCAACGGACGGCCTACTTCGCGACGAACATCGCCATCCGATCCATGGATGATGTGCGCAAACGGTACACCGTGAGCCGTGCGCTTCTCCAACGCAATGGCTGGATCGACCCGCCCGGTCCGTGATCAGTCCTTGCGGAACCGCATCACGGTGGACTGCTCAGAACTCGCCACCCTGACCACGTAGCGTCCTGCTGCCAAGGCATCCAATACGACCGGTCGAAGAGCGCCCGGCGCGGCCATCCAGTCGATGTGATCCACCACATCGCCCCTTTCGTTGAGCAGTTCGATCACGACCGGACCAGCGTTGGCACCTTTCCTGGCCACGACGAGTTGCCGTGCCGCAGGCAGATCCGCGCTCCATCCATCATCAGAGATCGTTCCGTCCCGAAGGACGACCGCAGGGCTAACGACGGGTCCTTCTGCTACGGGTGCCGTTGTGCCCATCGCCAGTGCATCGGTCCACGAAGCAGGAGGTGAGGTCTGCGCGGAAGCCAGGCCAACGAGCCCCAACGAGCCGATGGCCGTTGCCGCCCAAGCCAGCCATTCGATCCGGTGTTCCATGGTCATGTGTTTCATGCCGCGAAGCGACGAACACCACATGCCCGCAATAGTGCGCCAGCGTTATGTCTTCCCGAAGGCGTGAAGCTTGATACGTACTTGACCTTGCCGAAAGACGCTCAGGTCCGCTGTGGTGCGAGCATCACAAGAGGTCTCCCTTCGTGCATGAGCATGACACGGCCGTTCTGTACGCGGGTCTCACGTGTCACGGTCATCGCATGCAGAACGCGTTGTTCAATGGTCCTTGAACCTGCCTGATCACAATGGGATGGTCGCAAAGCCCGGAACCTCACCTGGTCCGGTGCGGTGGTCCAAACCCCGGTGAAGGTGCCACAGGCCGACCTACCCTCCAAGTGGCCATCCTTGTCGAACCGGATGGTGAGCGCCTGATCCGTACGGCTAAGGTCCTGGCCGAAGACCTCCACCACCCGCCATTGCCCGAGCAACCGACTGCTGAGCGGAACACCCAGGAACACAACGCTTCCCCAAACGGCATAAGCCATGAACACGGTGGGGAACAGGGTCGCGAAGCGTTTCAACATGGTGGTATTGGTGTGTTGAAGTTAACCGACCGTCCCACGAGTTGGACAACCCTTCCGCCGAACGGTTGATGCGGTGATGAACCGTGACACATCCTGTAAGCCCCTTGAACCGCTTTCTTTGGTGCACGCCCATGCACGACTTCCAGCTCACCGGCAACCTCGTCGACATCCCCGGCCGCACGATCCGACCTGTTCGTCTGACCGTAGCGGATGGTCATATCGCGAGCATCGAAGCGTTTGAAGGCAGGGTGGATGGCTTTCTGCTCCCCGGGTTCATCGACGCCCATGTCCACGTGGAGAGTTCCATGTTGATCCCCAGTGAGTTCGCCCGGCTCGCGGTGCTGCACGGGACCGTTGCCACGGTCAGCGACCCACACGAGATAGCCAATGTGCTCGGTGTCCACGGGGTGGATTATATGATCGCCAACGGCAAGCAGGTCCCCTTCCATTTCTTCTTCGGCGCGCCGAGCTGTGTTCCGGCCACCCCGTTCGAGACCGCGGGAGCTACGATCGGCCCCGACGAGGTCGGCCGTTTGTTGGAACGACCAGAAGTGTTGTACCTCAGCGAGATGATGAATTTCCCGGGCGTCCTGCACGGCGACCCGGAAGTCCTTCAGAAGATCGCGCACGCTCAACGGCTCGGCAAGCCGGTGGACGGGCACGCGCCTGGGCTCCGCGGCGAAGAGGCCGGTCGATACATCGCGGCCGGCATGAGCACCGACCACGAGTGTTTCACGCCGGAAGAAGCTTTGGACAAGCTGGAACGTGGCATGTGGGTGCAGATCCGTGAAGGCAGTGCCGCCAAGAACTTCGAGGCGCTTCATCCGCTCCTGCAGGACCATTGGGAGCGCATGATGTTCTGCAGCGATGACAAGCATCCGGATAGCCTGGTCATCGGCCACATCAACGCCTTGTGCGCGCGTGCCACCAAGGCCGGCGTGGACGTCTTCAAGGTCCTGCAGGTGGCCTGCCTGAACCCGATCGACCACTACCGCCTTCCCATTGGACGCCTGCGGGTGGGGGATCCGGCGGATATGATCCTGGTGGAGGACCTGTCGGACTTCAAGGTGAGGCAGACCTATGTCCGCGGCCGTCTTGTGGCCGAACAAGGCCGGACCTTGATCGCGCGCATTAGCGCTGGAACACCGAACCAGTTCCATTGTGGGCACAAGTCCGAGGCTGATATATACGTCCCGGCCACGAATGAGGACCTGCTCGTGATCGAGCCGTACGACGGCCAGCTGATCACTGGGAAGCGACACATGCGACCGACCATCTTTGACGGCGCATGCGTGGCCGATCCCGATCGAGATCTGTTGAAGATCGCCGTGGTCAACCGGTACCGGGATGCACCCGTTGCCGTCGGCTGGATCACGGCCATGGGCCTGAGGCGTGGCGCGATCGCAAGCTGTGTGGCCCATGACAGCCACAACATCGTTGCGGTGGGCACCAACGACGCGGACCTGGTGGCGGCGATCAACACCGTGATCGACGGTCAGGGTGGCATCAGTCTGGCCGACGGGCCATTGCGCATGGCCTTGGCGCTTCCAGTAGCGGGGATCATGACCACGGCCGATGCCTATGAGGTGGCACGCGACTACGGCATGATCGACGAAGCCGCCAAAGGACTCGGATGCACCATGGCCGCGCCATACATGACGCTTTCATTCATGGCCTTGCTGGTGATCCCACACCTCAAGATGAGCGACTTCGGTCTCTTTGATGGGGATGCGTTCGACTTCGTACACCGGGTAGGTGAAGCCTGACCAGAACACCGACCATGGGTCCAATGAAGCCGAACCGTGCCCTGCCCTTGATCCTGGCTTTCGTTACGATGAGTTGCTCCAGCATCAGGCAGCCTATCGCCGAACGTTCCCTGCAGAAGCGGCGATACCAGCCTGGCTGGCACTTCGACCTCGGAGTTCGTCACAACGGGACCATCCCGGTACGCAGAAGCCGTGTATCCCGACTTGAACCGCGGACTTTCGACCCTGCCATTCCGACACGGGAGCCCTTGGCGAGCAACCTATCCGATGAACCGATCGATGTGAGAGGCCCGAGGATCATCCTTGAGCCGACCACTCCGATAAGAGCCGGCCATTACCGACCTCAGGATCCGATCCCGTTGGAGCAAACAACTCTCCCATCACCGGCCAACATCACCGGACCAGATGCCCGTTGGAACCCATGGGCAGGTCCAGCTTTGGTGCTTGCGCTAGGAACGATCGCCTACGGATTGGTCGGCACCAGCCTTTGGATCGCGGTGCTCGGTGTGATCGCCACCCTGATCCTGGCCAGCATCGCGGTCCGGAAAGGCAGGACCTATGAATGGCGAGGCAAAGGATTCGCGGTGGCTGCATTAGTGATCGGGGTGCTCGCCGCCTTGGTCACCTTGATCGCGGTCCTGGGATCCTGACCTTCTGAGCCCCGAGTGATCCAAGCGCGTCGATCATTCCGAACATTTTACTATACATATTTTTGGACACTTTGTTGGTCATATTGATTCATTAATTCCTATTAAGTATTGACATTTAAAATATTATGTTTGACATTCTTAAGGACATAAATGCAGCCATATTCAGACCCGATCACATGGATCTCCTTTCAGGTGGACCTCACGAAAGCCCCGGCTGACTTCTGGCTTGACCTGGGCGAGCTGGTCGCCGGGGTCCGCTCATTGGACCAAAGTGCATTGGCGATCGTAGAGGGCAGAACGCTGGTGCGTGACCTGAATGCTCAGGCCATCCAAGCAAGGTTCGCCATGGATGGCCTGGTCATCCCGATCACGATCATCAAGCAGCTGCTCCTGGAGGGCATGATCGAGGTGGGTGCCTTTCCATTCGGCAATGAACTGTCCACTTATCTCGATGCCGCTGACCGGCTCCGTGCAACACATCCGAAGGGATCAAGATCGTTCGAGGAGGCTCAATTCCTCCAGCACATACATGCCTTGGTGTGCGCAGGAAATGCCGGACCGGGAACCCTTGAATGGCGCTCCACCCCGGTCGCGGGAAAGCCTTGGGAGGGTGTGCCGGACGAGGTGATCGCACCATTCGTGGAAGACCTGATGGATTGGATGGGCAGCGCCGATCTGGCAGCCCCCGATCCCAATAAGGATGCTCCATACCAAGTGATCCGCAGCCTGCTGGCCGAACTATACCTGGCTTGGATCCGACCATTCTCGACGGGGCACAACCGGGTGATGTCCTTGTTCGGGGAATTTATCCTCCAAGGCCCATCGGACATGTACCGGTCGGGCCAGTTGCTGTCCATCGCCCTGTACAAGAGCGGCCATCACTTTTCCGAACAATTGGGGGCCGCGGCCGCGGCCGGTGACCCGCTCCCCTTCCTGGCCTTCTGCGTACATGCCATGTTGGAAGAACTCAGGTCCTTGCAGCTGCGCATTCGCAAGCTTCAGCAACGTGCTCTGTGGCGTGCACAACTCCTGGACCTTTTCCAGGAAGGGAATGACGCACCGACACGTCGGCAACGGCAGATCCTACTGGACCTGGCCGAGGCCAACGAACCGGTCCCATTGAACCGTCTGGATTCATTGACTCCTGCTTTGGCCGCCCTTTACGCCGGGGTCAGCGAAAAGACCATGCGGCGCGATATGGACGCCCTGCTCCGGGCCGACCTGATCCACCGCGGACCGAAAGGACTCTTCGTCGACCTTGGCGACCTTCTGGTATTCAAGCGATGATGCATGCGATCAACCGATCGGTATACGCCTTCGCACGTTCCTTCATCGGCTCAGGAGAGCGCCCGGCCTCACGCATCGCTTTCAAGGATGCATCCCCCGCTGATTTGGACAGTTTCCGGCCGGTCGCATCCATCGCGAGCGGGTGATGATGGAAGCGAACACCATGGAACGCCGGTCGCTCGATGAGCCTGGCGAGATGTAATTGACATGCGGTGGACGGGATCAGGTCCACACCCCGGATGATATGATCGATCCCCATGTCCAGGTCGTCCAAGAGTGAGGCGATCTGGTAGGCCGGCCGCCCATTACCGCGCTGTACCATCACGGGGTCAGGCAGGACGGTGTCCAGAGCTATCACCTGTTGAACACCATCCCATTCCACCCAATGGATCGAACAGGCCTCTGGAACGCTCAAGCGCCATGGCGTTCCTAAGGGGACACTCCCGAATTCCTCTGTCCGGCACAGGTGAACACCGCCTTCGTGCCGCTCCATCTCCGACCGGGAACAGGCGCACGGGTACAGCTGACCCTTCCTCCTCAGCTCCTGCACGAAGTGCTCATAGCGGTCCATCCGAAGGTGCTGGGACCAACGCGAGCGCAGTTCTTCAGGCCCGGATGGCCCTTCATCCGCACGGATATCCAGCCATTCGAGCGAGCGAAAGACATCCTCCACGTATTCAGTGCGGACCCGCTCCTGGTCCAGGTCGTCGATCCGGAGCACCAAGGTCCCGCCGAACGCTGTGGTGAGTTCTGCCGTCACCAGGAAGTTGAAGGCATTGCCCACATGGAGGTAGCCGCTCGGGGTGGGTGCGATCCGGGTCCTCATACGCCGCTGTGTCGATCGGGTGCCCGGGGTGGGACTTGAACCCACACGGCCCTTGCGGACCAAGGGATTTTAAGTCCCTCGTGTCTACCATTCCACCACCCGGGCATTGTCCACACCAGCGCTGATGGGACCGGTCCAAAATAGCGATGCCCCCTTTCGGAGGCATCTTCGGAGCGAGAAACGGGACTCGAACCCGCGACCCCGACCTTGGCAAGGTCGTGCTCTACCAACTGAGCTACTCTCGCAATACGGCCCGCCCTGAACGATGTTCCTGGCAAAGGCGGGCGCAAATATAGCACCACATCTTCAGTCCGCAACATCGATCACGCTTTCCGCAGTTCCGCCTTCCGCGGCGCCACCAGACGTCTTATCTCGTTCAACTTGAAAAGAGCCTCCACCGGCGTCAAGGTGTCGATGTCCAGGTCCAGGATCTCCTGCCGGATCCGCTCAAGAGCGGGATCGTCGAGCTGGAAGATGCTGAGCTGCAGGTCCTGTGCCAGTCCGGAGGTGTTCCCCTTGGCCATCCGTCGCGGCCCATCGACATCCGGGGGGGCGCCAAGATCACCAGCATGGCTGGCCTCCAGATGGGCCAGTACCTTGATGGCACGTTGTACCACGGCACCGGGCATTCCTGCCATCTGCGCCACATGGATCCCGAAGCTCCGGTCGCTACCCCCAGGTACCAGCTTCCGCAGGAAGAGCACCTTGCCATCCACCTCGCGCACGGCCACGTTGGCGTTGTGTATCCGTGGGAACGTGGCGGACATTTCGTTCAATTCATGATAGTGCGTGGCGAAGAGCGTCTTGGGACGGCCATGATGGGTGTGCAGGAATTCTGCGATGGCCCATGCGATGGAGATCCCATCATAGGTGCTGGTCCCGCGTCCTATCTCGTCCAGCAGCACCAAGCTCCGGTCGCTCAGGTTGTTGAGGATGCTCGCGGTCTCATTCATCTCCACCATGAAGGTGCTCTCACCGGTGGAGAGGTTGTCTGAGGCCCCCACACGCGTGAAGATCCGGTCAACCAACCCGATGGTAGCAGCAGAGGCCGGGACGTAGCATCCGATCTGTGCGAGCAGGACGATGAGCGCGGTCTGGCGCAACAGTGCCGACTTACCGCTCATATTGGGCCCAGTGATCATCAACAGCTGCCTGGTCCCCGGATCGAGCAGAACATCGTTCGCGACGTATGGCACACCAGGAGGCAACTGCTGTTCGATCACCGGATGCCGCGCATCGCGCAGGTCGAGGACATATCCCTCATCGATGACCGGACGGCTGTAATTCCATGTCGTCGCCACCTCGGCGAACCCACGTAGGACGTCCCATTTCGCCAGCGCCATGGCGGCGTCACGAATGAGTCCGACTTGCGCCACCACCTCCTCCACCACGCCACGGAACAGTTCCTGCTCCAGGGAAAGGATGCCTTCCTCGGCGCCCAGGATCCGTTCCTCCAAGGCTTTGAGTTCATCCGTGATGTAGCGCTCGGCACCGACCAGCGTCTGCTTCCGCACCCAATCCGGCGGCACCTTATCCTTATGGGTGTTGCGTACCTCGAGGTAGTAACCGAAGACGTTGTTGAAACCGACCTTAAGGGATGGGATCCCCGTTCGTTCACTTTCGCGCCGTTGGGCCTCCAGCAAGAGGTCCTTGGCATGACCGCTGACGTGCCTCAGGTCGTCCAGCGATGCGTTCACCCCGGTCCGGATCACGCCACCTTTGGCCGGATTCACCGGTGGTTCTAATTCGATCGTGGCCGCAATGCGCCCAGCCAGGCCTTTCGGCAGGGCGATCGCCGGGACCCTGTTGGCCTCCAGGGCCATGTTCACGCGTTCCGCAGCCTCCAAGGCGGCCTGCACCTGCAACAATTCGCGCGGGTTGATGCGCCCTGCGGCGGCCTTGCCTGCCAGCCGTTCAAGGTCACCGATGCGGCGCAGTTCTTCTCCGAGGGCCTCTCCCAGCGCAGGGTCCTCGATGACCATGTCCACACGATCATACCGTGCCGTGATCCCTTCGATATCGAGCAAAGGGAAGAGCATCCAGCGCTTCAACAAGCGCGAACCCATCGGCGTTACGCACCGGTCAACCGCGCTTTGCAGGGTGCGTGCTCCTTCATTGACGGGGGTGACCAGTTCAAGGTTCCGTACCGTGAAACGATCCAGGCCGACGTGCGCTTGCGGCCGGATCCAGCCGATCCGATC
>JAGQVR010000268.1 GCA_020437875.1 Flavobacteriales bacterium | reverse complement strand
CGGAGGCTTCCACTGGGAGCGCATGGTGAACAACCTCTCGAACAACCCGATCGGCATGCATGTGTGGGACGGGCAGCGCGCGATCGTGGTGGGCGAAAGCGGCAGCGTCTACCGGACCAACGATGCCTTCACCACGACCATCGGTTCCAACAACCCAGTGTATGGGACCTTCCAGTGCGTACACTTCGTGAACGATACGCTGGGCTGGGCTGGCACACAGGCCGGCCGCATCTACCGCAGTATCGATGGCGGGGTAAGCTGGACCCTTATGCAGAGCGGGCTGAGCACCAATACGCTCGTCCTGCGGATCCAGTTCATCGATGAACTGGTCGGCTACGCGAGCTGCAGCGGCAGCAGCCGCGTGATCAAGAGCACCGATGGTGGGCTGACCTGGCAGGACCAGAGCCCGAACATGCTCGCGAGCTTCCGGGGGATGCACTGGTACGATGTGCTCACCGGTGTGTGCGTGGGCAGCGCCGGGCGCATCGCCCGCACCACCGATGGTGGGGTCACCTGGGACAGCATACCGATCGCCACCACCTACACCATGAACGACCTGGCGGTGCAGGGCAACGTATTGGTGGCCTGCGGTGCCTGGGGCCGCACGATCCGCAGTACCGACGCGGGCCTGAGCTGGACGGAGATCCAGATCGGCAATACCGAGCACCGCAGCGTTTCCCTGCTGCCTTCCGGCGAAGGGGTGATGGGGACCGACGGCCGCATCATGGGTTCCCATGACATGGGCCAGAGCTGGGCGCTGCGCCAAGAAGGGGTCTGGCACACGCGACTGAACAAGGTGAGCTTCATGGATGCGGACACCGGCGTGGCCGTGGGCTATCAGACCACCGGAGGCTTCGAGGGCGGCCTGCTGCGCACCACCGATGGCGGTCGGCACTGGACCAAAGCCGGCACCGGTGGACTTGGCGTGCATGTGAACCCGGCGGGGCAGGGATGCCTGGGCGGTGGAAGTGGTGCCTTCGCGAAGACCACGAACGGATTCTTCACGCGCACACCGGGCAGCGGCCCGAACGTGGCCATCCGCTGCACCTGGGCGCTGGACGCGAACACGCTCTTCGTGGCCGGTGGTGCGGTCTTCGGCGGGATCTACCGAAGCACCAACGGCGGCTCGAGCTGGACGAAGGTGCTCGATGTGGGCAACATCACCATCAGCGACCTGTGGTTCACCAACGACCAGAACGGTTACGCGGTGGGTGAGTACGGCGACAACTATCACACGACCGATGGCGGCGCCACCTGGGAACCGATGACCGGCACACCGGGCGGCCACACCGTGTTCTTCCTGGATGAGGACCACGGCTGGATGAAGTACCGGCGCACCGTGGATGGCGGAGCCACATGGACCGACATCGACAGTCCACAGCAGACCATGAGCATGTTCTTCACGGACCCGGACACGGGCTATGCGGTGAGCTACTCCGGCTATGCGGTGAAGACGGTGGATGGCGGGGAGAACTGGACCACGATCCTGCCCGACATCCTCAATGCCAGCATCGGAGATGCCTCCTGGGTGGACGGGGCGATCGTGATGGTGGCCAACAATGGAGACATCTACCGTGCACAGGTGGCCTGCCCGGCATCGCAGGAAATACCATGGGTGACGCAGAACGGCAATACGCTGTGCACCAGTGCCACGGGAAGCGCACAATGGTACCGCAACGGCGATGTGATACCCGATGCGACCGCCAGCTGCTACAACGCAGAGACCGGTGGCGAATACACCGTGGTGGTCACCGATGTACTGGGCTGTATCTCTGCGGAGTCCGCCCCTGTTCAGGTGCTGATCACCGGCCTGAACGAACGACGCGCACCCGGCTTGCGACTCTTCCCGAATCCAGCTGCCGACCACCTGCGCATCGAACACTCCGGTGAACTGCCCGTTTCCATCACCATCCTGGATGCCCAGGGCCGTGTGGAGTTAACAGCCCGATCACAGGGAAGGAACATCGTCGTTGATATCCATGAGCTGCCGGCCGGCATCCATACCCTGCTGATGACGACCATGGACGGCGTCGAACATGGCCGCTTCGTGCGCGAATAGACCTTACATTGAACTTGAAGTCCCATGCCTCGTATCGAACTACACCGCGCCCGGCCGAACGAACTGCTCCCGGAACTGCACGGTTGGTTCATCGGTCGTGGCTTCAGGCGTGCGGAATTCGAAGGGGGACTGCAGCGGATCGTCACGCATCCGATAGGCCAGCATCTCACCTTCAAGCTTCGCGAACGACCAGGTCGGACGACCTTCCACCTCGAGGCGCAAGGCGGAGCGCTCATCGTATTCGAGATCGCCGGGGAGGAGAATGCCGTGGTCTATGACGGGTATTGCCCGCTCCTCGTGTTCGGGTCCTGGGAACGGAAACTGGCCTTCAAGCGCGAAGCCGGCTGGTTGTCGAAGTACCGGGCTGAGGGCTACCAGCATGAGCAGGCCCTGCTTGCGAAGATCCGCTCGGTCGATCAGGACTGAGTGTCCGGTGGTGGACATTCGGGCAAAGGCGCTTGCATTTGATCCAGTTCTGTGCAACTTCGTGGCATCCCGCGCAATGATCGCGGGTCTGAACGATCATGAAGCGTACGGTCCGTGCACCCGAGGACAAGTCAACCGGAACACCCTTCACCCCTGGTGTGGAAGCGGGTGGGTTCATCTTCATCAGCGGCCAGATCTGCCAGGTCTTCAACGCGGTCACCTTGCGGAAGGACAACATCGCCGAGGAGACCACCCAGGTGATGGAGAACCTTGGGGCCGTGCTCAAGGGTGCGGGCCTTGGATACGAGCACCTCGTGAAATGCACGATCTATGTCACGAACCTGCAGTACTACGCCGAGGTCAACCGCGTCTACCAGACCTTTTTCACCCAAGGTGATCCCCCCGCACGTGAAACGGTGGGCGTCAAGGACCTGCCACGCGGGGTGAACGTGATGATCAGCGCCATCGCCTTCCGGGGCTGACGCGACAACGGTCGTGATCAGTCCCTGAACAGGGACTGCAGGCGTGTGAGTGAGGCCAGTTCCGACTTGTTCGTATGACCGAAGGCGTCCGTGATGGCCGTCGCCGTTTCGAGCACCATGCGCTTCAAGCCCGGATCGAACATCTTCACGTGTTCCCGATATGCATCCTCGAACCGCTGGAAGGACTGTCGCGCGTCCAACTTGTTGTCGCGCGCATAGTCGAAGCTCATGCTGATGTACTCCGCGGCATCCACCCCGAACTCATCCCGGCTCGACTCCAGCGGCATCCATTGCTTCTTCACCAGCTCGTTCAGGGCATCCACCTCGGCCTGCCTCACCTGGCCGTCCCCTGCTGCGATACTGTAGAAGAGGAATCCCAGATTGGTGTAGATCTCCACGTAGGTCTCTGTCGTGCTCATGCAACCAAGGTACGTTCGGCGGATATCGGACCGCTGACGAAAGTCAGGCGCTTCTTCCGAACTTCGTGCGACCGGTCATGGAAGATACCGTATTCCTCCTCCTGTTCCGGGGTGTCGGTGGACCGGTTCAGCTACCGGTGGCCGAACTCCGCGCGGCGTTGACCAAGGCGGGCTTCAAGCAGGCCACCACGTACATCAATAGCGGTAATGCGCTCGTGCGCAGTTCCCGTTCCCGTGAGGAGACCCTGGCCAAGGTCGCGGAGATCTGCAGGAAGAAGTTCAACTACGAGCGACCGATCTTCG
>JAGQVR010000267.1 GCA_020437875.1 Flavobacteriales bacterium | reverse complement strand
AGATAGCTGCCGGCGGGAAGGCCGCTCATGTCAAGGTTGGCCATGGTGCCTGCCACGGAACTTCGCATGACCGATCGCCCTGTGGCATCCAATAGTTGCAACGTGGCGCCACGGGAGGGGAGCTTGTCTATGGTCAGTGGACCATCCGTCGGTACTGGGAAGACCTGGAGTTCGGCAAGGCCTTCGGTCGCTTCCGGCAGGCCGGTGCTGTTCGGGTAGTTGGTCGCGCCCGAAGGAATGGTGAAGTGACCGCTCTGGGGGCCGGTGTTCCCTCCGGGCACGGTGCCCCGGTAGGTAGGTCCGATCACGTAGGGATAGGCGGGCAACAGGCTCTCCGTGAGGGTGACGAAGTAGGCGTAGGAGCCTTCCGGGTATTCGGGCGTTACACAGAAGCGGCCGTTGTGCTCGTCCAAGTCGCCGGATCCCGCCACGTAGGCATAGTCCTCCAGGAAGGCGCCCAGCGGGTACTGTCCACCGATCGCGGGGCCATATTGCCCGGCTGGAAGCGCGCTACCGTCCGGCCGGGTGGTCCGGTCGGTGATCGCACGAAGTTGATAGCTGCTGCGCATGCGACCGAGACCGCCGGTACCATCCGTGTTGGTGTAGCCGAAGGCCCCATAGATCGGGTAGCCATCGAAGGCGAAGCCGATCAGGTCGCTGTGGTGTTCATCATCCGTGTGCGCATAGAGGCAATTGGGGCTCACGTGGTGGTGGTACTCCCCGTTCGGCGCGGGGTGGCCCAGGCAGGCATCGAAGCTCGATCCCTCGAAGATGTAGGCATCCCTGTTCCAGATGCCCTGGTTGTTGTAGCTCATGCCATCCTTCGCGTTGAAGATGCTCACTCCATTGCGCCAGACCCCGATATGGCCCAGCGGCGTGTTCACCGGGGTGCCACTGTTCTCCACCGGCCCGCGCGTGATGCGGAAGCAGAAGTCCTGGTTCGCCGGAGTGTTCGGGTTACCCACCCACGGACCGATGTCGTATCCGGGAATGCAGGTGCACCGCACGTACACGTCCACATCGGTGTAAGCCACCTGCTGCACGTTCGTGAGGATCCCGTTGTATCCGGTCTCTTCGTCGGGGTTGATGATCCAGCTCGTGATGATGGCGTCCTGGGAATTGGACAACAGGGAACCGGTCAGGAAGAGGGGGAGAAGGAGGAGCCTCATGGCAGGTTCGACGGATGGGAGGGTCAAAGGTTCGATCGCGACGATGTGGCGCCATCAGACGAGCTCTTCGCGCGCGAGCTCGAGACACTTGCAGCCCAACGCGTCATCGACGAAGATGCTGAGATAGTGCATGTCGGGTCTGGCCCGTCGCCGCCCGGTCCTTTCCACGAAGGCAGCGACCAGGATGGCCGCAGTGGCCAGGCCGGCCAATGGATGGCCCCATGGTGTATCACCCGCCATCTGTTGGGCGATGCCGAGCGTGAGACCGGTGAGTGCGAGCAGGACGAGGGCGAGGTATCCTCCCGCGAAGAGCATCCAGATCGTGGGGTTGGGGCCGATCAGGCAACGCACCAAATTGCGCCCATCGGACATCGCTTCGAAGGAGATGTCCATCTGGGGTGTCCACGCTGCCGAGTCACGCTGCGGGAAGGTCAGGACGAGGTGGTCCTGGGTTGAACGGAGCAACAGACCGCGCGGGTTGTTGTTGCCGAGACGTTCGCGGATCATGCGCGCGATGTCCGTCGGTGACAGCGTTGTGCCGAAACGGTAGCGCGGTCGGAAGCCAGGTACCTCCATGGGAGGAAAGTAGCGGATGGAGGCGGAGCGCTGACTGAGGAAGATCAGGCGGAAAGGCTCCAGCTCCAACTGACCAGTGGACCGCTCCGGCTGTCCGGAAGCGGTCCACGGATCGAAGGATGACGCTCAGCTTAATCCAGCCGGAAGGCGATGGGCAGCACCATCTGGGAACTCACGTCCTTCCCATTGGATCGCGCCGGTTTCCAGGCCGGCATACCGGTCACGACCCGCAGGGCCTCCGAGTCGATGTCAGCGCGGACACCGCGTTTCACGATGATCTCGGCCAGTTCACCGTTGCTCTTGACGATGAACCCGACATGCACGGTTCCTTCGGTCCCATCCTTGCGCGCGGCAGCCGGGTACTTCACATGAGTGCTCAGGTACTTGACCAGGGCCTCCATACCGCCCGGGAATTCCGCAGGGGTGTCGTTGCCGTTGAACACGGTCGCGGGCTTGGCCGGTCGTGGTTCGGAGGCTGGCTGCCAGGCGATCAAGCCGAAGGCGAGGATCAAGGCAGGAAGGATGAAGAAGAGCTTCGGACGGGTGGAGCTGGCGGGTCGGTCGTTCTGTAACATGGTGAGTCGTTGTTTGAGGTTCGTGGAGGAGAAGGTCGTCATCAAGGTGCCTGATCGTGTACCCATGGCGTTGGCGACCAGCAGGGCGCGATAGTCAGGATGGAGCGGCTCGGCCGATCGGTCGGCGATGAGCTCGTGGACCAGGCGCAATTCGCGAAGTGCGATGTGGACAAGTGGGTTGCTCCATGCACAGGCACGGATGATCTCGTAGTAGATCACGTCACGGCTGTGGTGTTCCCGCACATGCACACCCTCGTGCGCCATGACCGCCTCACGGTCCATCGGATGAAGTGTGTCGGGGATCCGGATGTGACCCAGGAAGGAGGCGGCGCCCGGATCATCCCGGCGAATGCCCTTCCACGCTTGTAGGACACGCAAGCCGAGAGCCAGCAGTAGAACGACGGTGACCGCTGCATGTATGAGTATGAAGCGCTCGGACCAGGGGAGCGAGGTCGCGGAGCCGGCCACAGGCCCGACCACGACGGCGGGCAGCTCAACGGTGTAGAGCATGGTGGCGTCACCTTTGGGTGCCAAGGGCAGGAGGATGGCGAGCAAGGGGCTCAGCAGCAGCCATGCCCGCCGTGCCTGGAACCAGGTCTCTCGGCGAAGAACAAGCAGGTAGGTGCCGAGGAGCACACCGAACACGAGGTTGGCCTTGAGGTAGTAGGTCAGCGCTTCCATGATCAACGTTGCTTCTTCGTGTGCTTGATCAACTTGAGGAGTTCGTCGAGTTCCTTCGCGTCCAGCTGCTCGCGTTCCAGGAAGAAGGAGAGCAGGGCCTTTGGCGAGCTGCCGAAATAGTCCTTCACCAGCTTGCGGACCGAACGGTCCCCGTAAGTGGCCTTGGATATCCGGGCCTGGTAGCGATGACTGCGCCCGAAGGCCTCGTGCTCCACGAAGCCCTTCTCCTCGAGGATGCGGACGATGGTGCTCACGGTGGTCACTGCGGGTCGGGGTGCGGGCATGGCGGCCAGGATGTCCTTCACGAAGGAGGGACCGAGCTTCCATAGCACCTGCATCACCTGTTCCTCGGCCTTGGTCAAGCGTTCCATGCCACAAGTATAACTAAGAAATTAGTCGAATGACGAAATGATTAGTTGTAAAGGTTGGATCGGGGACGGGAAGGGTCGTCATGGATCGGGGAACGGCGGCGAGTGGGGCGAACTTCGTCCCGCGATCCGCCATGCGTCCACGGCCCGTTCTCTTCCTGCTCGCCTTTGCGGTCCATTCGACAGCTCCTGCCCAGGTGGTCAACATCGAGGGTCGCCGCTTCCTGAATGACACCGTTCCCTGGGCGGGCATCGTGGATATGCGGTTCAACATCACCGAGAACACCCAGCGGAGCATCGCTTTCGGCTTCGCGGGTGCGGTGC
>JAGQVR010000266.1 GCA_020437875.1 Flavobacteriales bacterium | reverse complement strand
GCTCAACGCATCATCGAGGCCGAAGCCATTATCGCCGGCCACAGCCTCCTTCACGCTGTCGGCGGCGGCTTTCACCGAACCACCGGCCTGCTTCTCGTCCAGTCCGAACTGGTTCATGAGCTGTGGAACGGCTTGCTGCTGGAGGGTTTGGAGGATCTGATCGAACATTTTCCTGGTTTTTCGAGTTCACGATTCTGACGTCGCAAGGTACATCCGTCACCGGTCAAGGCCGAACTTTGTCCGCACAAGCGACCAGAGATCATGAGCAATGGCTATGTGAAGCACCATGTCCAGGAGGGGATCGCGACGGTGACCTTCCACCACCCGAAGAGCAACAGTCTGCCCGGCCACATCCTGCGCGGCATGGCCGATGCGATCGCGGCTTGCGGCAAGGACCCATCGGTGCGTGTGATCGTGCTTCGGAGCGATGGGGAGAAGGCCTTCTGCGCCGGTGCGAGCTTCGATGAGCTCGTTTCCATCGATGACGCGAAGACCGGCCTGGCGTTCTTCAGTGGCTTCGCACACGTGATCAATGCCATCCGCAAGGTGCCCGTGCTGGTGATCGGGCGCATCCATGCGCACACGGTGGGCGGTGGCGTCGGACTGGCCTGTGCGATGGACATCGCCTACGCGCACGAGAAGGCCAGCGCGCGTTTGAGCGAGCTTGCCATCGGCATCGGTCCTTTCGTGGTGGGCCCGGCGGTGGAACGCAAGGTGGGCACCGGCACCTTCGGCTTGTTGAGCGCCTCTCCCGCCCTGCGTCGTGAGGCGGACTGGTGCGTTGCCCGTGGCATGTACGCCGAGACCTTCCCCACCATCGAAGCATTGGACGCCCGGATCGAGGCGCACACCAAGGAACTGGCAGCCTACAGCCCCGAGGCCATGGCCGAGCTGAAGGCCGTGATGTGGAAAGGCACCGAGGATTGGGACGAACTCCTGATCGAACGGGCCAAGATCAGTGGGCGGCTCGTGCTGAGCGACTTCACCCGCGAGGCGATCGCGAAGTTCAAGGCCGCGGTGGCGAAGGGCTAGTAGATGGTTCCTTCTTAAGTGGATCAAGTTGGATATCGACGAATGTCATGGTCCGACGATCAACCTTTCCGACTTCTTTGAATAGAATGTAGCCCTCGGCTTCCGCCGTCATGACGAATGGACCCCAAGGCACGCGGATCACATATGCTCCGTCGTAGTCGGTCATCCCTTCCCACAAACTTCTGCCAAAGAGAGCCTGGATCCTGGCGTAAACGACCGGCTCGCCAGTATCGGCGTCGTGAACCTCACCACGCAACCAACCAAAGTCCCCATCTCTTTCTTGAGCATTCACCACGGTGCAGCTCAATGTGAGGACGAGGACGATCCATATGCGCAAAGACAGCATTGCTTCTTGTGCGACAACCCAAATACTAACGCAAACGATCCGTGCTACGCACCAAGGCCTCGTCTGCCCGGATGGCGCGCTCCGCCAGGAACGAGAGGATGAGCGTGCCCAGCGGAAGGTAGAAGCCAGCACCGTAGGTGGATGAGACAAGGCCTCCGTTCCGCCCCAGGTAGCTCTGCAAGCTGTTGTCCGTGATGAAGAGGAAGGCGATCACCGCCAGCGTAACGATGTAGGTACCCCGAACGAATCGGATCTGGCGTGGCCGGTTCTTGTAGAGCAGCGTGCAGCCCAACAATGCCACACCGATCACCGAAAGGACGATGCTGAAGGGCAGCTTGAGGTCCACATCAACGACCCGGGTTCCTGCCGCATTGAAGAAGCCGGTGGTGCGGAAGAGGAAGTGGTCGCCGGAATGTTCATAGCTCACCACCGGGAAGGACCAGGTGGCCAGGGCCATCAAGGCCGCGACCACCAGGTAGATCGTTTGTTTACGCTGCCACATCCGTTCACGCTCTCTGCGGGGTGCGAAGCTAACCCCAAGGCCACTTTGCATTTTGAACGGAAGGCCGTATCATTGCACCGCATTGCCGGGACCGGGGGTTCTCCCCGAAGGCCGATGGCCGGTCCCACTCCCTTCGAACCGTTTTCCTACTGTTCTGAATCCTGAAGCCCACCGGGCTTTCCACCGGACCCAAGTGGTCCATCCCCAACCACATCCGATCGTCGCATGTACGACCAGACCGCACTCAGCGGCATGAAGCTCTCCGAACTGAAGGAGATCGCCCGCGAGTTGAAACTGAAGAAGGCCGAGTCCCTGAAGAAGGTCGACCTGATCACCAAGATCCTCGAGGCACAGGGCGCCAAGGGTGACAAGCCCAAGTCCATCGGCCCGGACTTCGTGGGTGATGATGCCGCGTTGACCGCACTGGCCACGTCCGATGAGGTGGTGCCCGTGGAAGACCCCGAGCCTCCGGCACCGGATGAAGAGGAGGATGACGAGGACCTGGACGAGGATGACGAGAATGGTGAGGAGGATGAAGATGATGAGGAGGAGGAGAACGGCGCCGAGCCGGAGAAGCCAAGCACTCCCGCAGCGGCTGAACCACCCGCACAGAGGGGTGATCGCCAGCAGGAACGCGGTCGTCGTGAACGCATCCCTGCCGATCAGAATCGCAACCGCGATCAGCAACGGGATGACCGGCCCCAGGACCAGCGGCATGAGCGCGGTCAGCGCCAGGATCGCGATCAACGCAACGACCGTGACCAACGCAATGATCGGGACCAGCGCAACGACAACGACCGGCGTGAACGGCACCAGAACGACCGTCGCGACCAGCGTAACGAGCGGAACCAGGACCGCAACAACGACCGCCAGGACCGGGACCAGCAACGCAACGACCAGCGGAACGACCAACGCCAGCAGCAGCAACAGCGCGAGCAGCTGAGCTTCGATGCCTTCGTGGAGACCGAGGGCGTGCTGGAGGTGATGCCCGAGGGCTACGGCTTCCTGCGCAGCAGCGATTACAACTACCTGGCCTCGCCTGATGATGTGTTCGTGAGCCAGCAACAGATCAAGCAGTACGGCCTGAAGCTTGGCGACACCGTGCACGGCTATGTGCGCCCGCCGCGCGAAGGCGACAAGTACTTCCCGTTGGTGAAGGTGGATGTGATCAACGGCCGTGATCCGGAATGGGTGCGTGACCGGGTGCCCTTCAAGTTCCTCACACCACTCTTCCCGGACGAGAAGTTCAACCTGGCGGGCAAGGACACCAACATCAGCATGCGGGTGCTGGACCTCTTCTCCCCCATCGGCAAGGGACAGCGCGGCCTGATCGTGGCACAGCCGAAGACCGGTAAGACCGTGCTCTTGAAGGACGTGGCCAACGCGATCGCTGCCAACCACCCGGAGGTCTACCTGATCGTCCTACTGATCGATGAACGTCCGGAGGAAGTGACGGACATGGCCCGCAGCGTGAACGCGGAGGTCATCGCCAGCACTTTCGATGAACCCGCATCACGGCACGTACAGGTGGCCGGCATCGTGCTGGAGAAGGCGAAGGCCCTCACCGAGTGCGGGCACGACGTGGTGATCCTGCTGGACAGCATCACGCGTCTGGCGCGCGCCTACAACACCGTGCAGCCTGCGAGCGGCAAGATCCTCAGCGGTGGTGTGGACGCCAACGCCCTGCAGAAACCGAAGCGCTTCTTCGGTGCGGCTCGGAAGATCGAGAACGGTGGATCGCTCACCATCCTGGCCACGGCCCTCGTGGATACGGGCAGCAAGATGGACGAGGTGATCTTCGAGGAGTTCAAGGGAACGGGCAACATG
>JAGQVR010000265.1 GCA_020437875.1 Flavobacteriales bacterium | reverse complement strand
TCCCTGACGCCATCGCCTATGACGTGCCAGGCGCCGACCAATGGCAGGTCGTTCTCGATGCGGAGCGTGCTGCCGCCGAAGCCTGGGAGATGGACACCGCAGCGTTCGGAACCTTGCAGCATATCGCCGATCGCTGTCGCGCCGAAGGGGCACAACTGGTGTTCGTTGAATACCCCACGCATCCTGATCTGCAGCGGATCATGCGCGAAGCGGGACTTGAGGAAGCCCGTGCCGCCTATCTGCAACGTTTGGGCGCAATGGCACCGGTGATCGACCTGGATCAGCCCGGTCTTTTCCCGGCGGATCGCAGTTTCTGGCGCGACCCGCTGCACCTGACGATCGACGCGCAGCGCGCCCTGATCCAGCGCATCTGGGGTGCCCAATGACCGCCCGCTGATCAACGGCCAACATGGATCGTCGATCGCATTGGCCTAGGTCGTCGATGTTGGAAGCCCTTCGGTCGGACATGGGGCGGTATTCGTAGAATCAACGGCTATTCCGACGAACTCGGGCCTACCGGTCGCAGACCGGGCACCATGCCTGACCAACCCGAGAATGCAGCCGTTGAGCACCATGGAATGCACTGTCTTTCACTGTATTCCTAACCAATTTTCCCACGCCCACTTCATAGCTTTGGGCCGGTTATGAACAGCTCCTTGGGCATGTCGCTCACCTTGTTTTCCTACCAGTCGTTTCCGGGCAGGACCACCATTGTGCGCGACATCGCAGTCATTCGACTCATGACCAGTCGTTTATCTCATACATTGAAGGACTTGACCCTGCGATCGAGCATGCTCCGCTCCCTGACGCTCACTTGCCTCCTGCTCGCGGCTGCGGCACTCACCGCACAATCCGTTTCGGAGCGGGCCGCCGTACGGGTGACCGCCACGGTTCAGGCCACCCCGGCGATCACCCTGTCCTGGGCACCGATCTCCAGCACCACATCGCTCACCATCTACCGGAAGCTCAAGACCGCGACTTCCTGGGGTTCAGTAGTAGCAACTCCGGCTTCCACGGCAACGAGTTGGACGGATAATAGCGTGTCGGTCGGCACGAACTATGAATACAAGGTCGTGCGGATCTCTGCCGGTGTCACGGGTACCGGCTACATCAATACCGGCATCCAGGTCCCCGTGGTCGATTACCGCGGAAAGATCATCCTGTTGGTCGACAACACGCTCACCTCCTCCCTGGCCACGGAACTCACGCAACTCACCAACGATCTCCGGGCGGATGGCTGGGGCGTCATCCGCAGCGATGTCTCCCGAACGGCATCGGTCACCAGCATCAAGAGCATCATCCAGGGCCACTACAACAGCGACCCCACCAATGTGAAGGCGTTGTACATCGTGGGGCACGTGCCCGTCCCCTACTCTGGCAACATCACACCCGACGGACACGAGGATACACGTGGCGCACGTCCGACCGATGCCTACTACGCGGACATGAACGGGACGTGGACGGACAACTCCGTGAACACGACCATCACTTCGCAGCAACGCACTTGGAACACGCCCGGCGATGGCAAGTTCGATCAGAGTGATCTGCCCTCGAGTGTGGAGCTGCAGGTGGGACGAGTGGACATGTACGACCTGCCCGCCTTCGGGACCTCAGAGGTGCAGTTGATGCGGAACTACCTGAACAAGGCGCACAACTTCAAGGTGAAGGGCTGGGTACCGAACCCGCGTGCGGTGCTCGTGGATAATCTACAGTGGCTGGGCAACCCGGTCGCCGCGAGCGGTTGGCGCGCCTCCGCCATGGTGGGCCAGATCAGCCCCGAACCCGCGGCACCGGTGCTGAACTTCAGGAATTACATCAACGGTCAGAGCTACCTCTGGACCGCGCATTACGGAGGTGGCCTGATCGCGGTGGATGGTGGCGTGAGCACGTACAACGGCACCGATGGAGGCGTCACCACCCAGGAACTGGCCAGCTCCGTGACGATGGGCGGCGTGTTCAACATGGCCCTCGGTAGCTTCTTCTACGACTTCGACAACCGGAACAACTTCCTGCGGGCCGTGATCGCGCGTGGTGATGGACTCACCAATTGCTGGGCCGGCATCCCTTCCTGGTACTTCCACCACATGGGCCTCGGCGAGAACATCGGTTACAGCGTGGCGGCGAGCATGAACAATACCGGCCTGTACCTCCCCCTCACCGAAGGCTGGCAATCGAGCATAGGCAGAACGCACATGAACCTCATGGGCGACCCTTCCCTGCGCATGAAGATGGTGGCACCGCCCTCCAACCTGGTGGTCTCGAACTCCGGTGGTAACGCAGCGTTCTCCTGGACCGCCAACCCTGAAGGGGCCATGGGCTATCACATCTATCAAGTGGATGTGACCACCGGGATCACCACGCGTTTGACCTCCTCGATGGTGACCGGCACCAGCTGGACCAGCGGGACCGTGCCCTTTGTCGCTGGTCGTCAGTACATGGTACGCGCCGTCATGCTCGAGATCAGCGCCAGTGGCAGCTACTACAACATGTCATTGGGGACCATGGCCGTCTCCTCCGGCGGTGGAACAGCGGACTGCCTGGGTGTGGTGGGAGGATCGGCCACCGTGGGTAGTTCGTGCAACGACAACGACCCATGCACGGTCAACGATGTTTACAATGCCAGCTGCCAGTGCGTGGGAACGAGCATCACTCCGGCCGCGACGCTATCCGCTGCCGGACCGACCACTTTCTGCGCCGGAGGAAGCGTGGTGCTCAACGCGAACACGGGCTCGGGATACAGCTATGCATGGCAGCGCAACGGGACCGCGATCAGTGGTGCGACGAGCAGCGCTTACACGGCCACCCAGGCCGGGACCTACACGGTCACCATCACCTACAGTGCATGCTCATCGAGCTCGGCCAGCGTGGTGGTATCCATACCGAGCGCCCCGAGCGCCAGCCTGTCCGCCGTGGGAAGCACCACCTTCTGCACGGGTGGAAGCGTCGTCTTGAACGCGAACACGGGATCTGGATACACCTACGTGTGGCAACGGAACGGCTCCACGATCAGTGGCGCGACCGGCAGCTCCTATACAGCGACGCTTGCCGGTAGCTACGCGGTTATCGTGAGCATCGGCAGCTGTTCCGCCACTTCTACGGCCATCACCGTTTCCGTATCCGGTGGTACCGCACCGACCGCCACTGCCCAGGGGGCCACCAGCTTCTGCAACGGCGGCAGTGTGGTGCTCTCAACCGCCTCCGCTACCGGCAACAGCTACCAATGGCGCATGAACGGGAACGCCATCAACGGTGCGACGAGCAGTTCATACACCGCAACGCTGTCAGGCAGCTACACCGTGACCGTGACCAACGGCAGCTGCACCGCCACGAGCAATGCGATCAGCGTGAGCGCATCGGGTAGCATGGCCACCCCGGTCATCAGCGCGCAGGGGGCCACCAGCTTCTGTTCTGGCGGGAACGTGATCCTGACCACCCAGCAGTCCTCGGGCTATTCCTACCAATGGTATCTGGATGGCACCGCACTGTCAGGTGCCACGAGCTATGCCTACACCGCCTTCTGGAACGGGGCCCACACCGTGGTGGTGAGCAATGGCAGCTGTTCGGCCACCTCGGCCTCAGTAGCCATCAATGTGGGCAGCCAGCCTTCGAACACGATCACCGCCGGGGGTGCCACCTCCTTCTGCTCTGGCGGTAGCGTTGTGCTGAGCGGCAGCACCGGAAGCGGATATACGTACACCTGGGCCCGGA
>JAGQVR010000264.1 GCA_020437875.1 Flavobacteriales bacterium | reverse complement strand
AGGCCTTTGAGGATCTTGGACATGGGTTGGTATCGTTGGTGCGAAGGTAGGCTTGCTCAGATCTCCCGCTTCACCACCACCTCTTCCTCTTTCATCAAGCTGTCCGCTACGTTCACCCGCACTTCCGTGCGTTCGCCGTTGCGGATCACATTCACCGTGCCACCGTTGATGGTAATGGTGGTGTCGCCCTCGAAGTCGCCCTCCTTCAAGCGGAGCACGATGTCCTCCACGGCGGCATCCGTTCCCGCGCCAGCATGGTGACCGTGATGCCCGCCTTTGCAGCAGGCCTTGCCATGCCCTTCCATCATGGCCGCGTGGTCGCAGTCCGCCTTGGTGCATTGGCCGCCCGGCTTGCAGCAAGTGCCGCCGTGTTCGCAGTTGCCGTCCTTGTCGCAACAGGCCATGGGCCGGTGGCAGGCCGCGCCATCCTTGCCGCAGCTTCCGGCGCACCAGCGGCCAATGAAGAAGCCGGCGAGGCCGAAGAGCAGGCAGAATACGAGAAGTTTGGTCCAATTGGTCTTCATGGGTGGGGTGCTTGGTGCGTGGGCGAAGGTAGGGGAGGCACGGGGCTTGCTGCTTCTACCTATAACGCACAAGATCGACCACCATGAACAACCCACTTCGCGGCCTGCTGGCCGGTGCTGCTGCCTACAAATGGGGCGGCGGCTGCTTCGGCACCGTCATCGTTTTCCTTATCGTGTACTGGCTCCTGGGGAGTTGTTGACACGGGAGTAGGGAAGGAGGACCTCAGGCTTGTGGTTGCGGGCAGGGGGGCAGGTTGGCCAAGAGCGGACGGAGTTACTGGTCATGTGCCCATGTGAACATGTGCCCATGTGCACATGAATGCGCTTGTTCTGGTGGAAATGCGCCGGATTTTGACCAGAGGCTCGCTCACTTTCTGGTCCACCGCATGGTCTCTAGCTCAATGAGCACGGACCCCCTGCCTTCGATCGGCCTCCAACGCACCAACACTAGCGGCAACGACTCAACGGACCACTGCGCCGAAAGCGGGTGAGCATCGTCGAACATGTTCGACTCAGGATCGCGGGCTACCGAATTCCGCGCCTATATTCGATCCGCAACTTCCCCCCACATCCCGATCAACACCCCCGCCATGCGCAAACTCTACTTCGCAAGCCTCTGCTGTGCCGCATTGTCCGCGAACGCCCAATGGGTGGAAGTGGCCTGCCCGGTGAACGCCAACCTTTGGAAGATGGGCTGGGCCACGGAGGATGTGGGTTACATGAATACCAATAGCGCCCTGCTGAAGACGGTGGACGGTGGCGAGACCTGGACCACGACCTCCTATACCGGGAATGTGGACGGCGATTTCTCCTTCCCGACCAGCAGCGTGGGATACATGGCCGGTTTCTACGACATCATCAAGAAGACCACCGACGGGGGGAACACCTGGACCTCGGTCACCGTGAACAACCAGGCGCTCCCGGTCAGGTCCGTGAGCTTCGTGGATGCGAACACCGGCTGGGTGGTGGGCATCAACGGCTTCATCCGGAAGACCACCAACGGCGGGGCGAGCTGGACCGTGCAGACCGCCAGTGGTACAGCCCAATTCCGTCGTGTGCATTTCGTGAATGCGAACGTTGGCACGGCGATCGGGGACAACGGCGCCATTCGCCGGACCACCAACGGCGGCTCCAGCTGGACCACCATCTTCGGTGCCCCGAACACCTACCTGAACGACATCTTCTTCCTGGACGAGAACATCGGTTTCATCGTGGGTGGGCAGGGAACGATCCTGACCACCTCGAACGGCGGTGTGAACTGGACCACCATGAACAGCGGCACCACGCAGTGGTTGGAGACCGTGTGCTTCCGCAACCCGCTGGAGGGCTATGTGGGAGGGACGAGCGGCTTCATGATGAAGACCACCAATGGTGGACTCACGTGGGTCGTGGAGAACAATCCTTTCTTCCTCTCCACGCAAAGCATCAACGACATCGTCTGGAAGACGGATCACTACCTGGCCATCGGCTCGGCCGGCAACATCACACGCACGGGGACCGTCGGCATCCGAACGATCGGAACGGACGGGATCGTGATGGAGCTGGGCCCGAACCCGGCCACGACAAGCGTAATGATCCGGGTACCGGAACTGGCCGATCGCGCACGTACGGTGCGTGTCTTCGATACGGGTGGTTCGTTGCTGCACACCACCACCTTGGCCGGTGACCGGGACCAGTTGGACGTTACCGGCTTGAGCGATGGCCTGTACGTGCTGGAGGTGAGCGTGGGTGCTTCCCTGGCCCGTATGAAATTGGTGGTGCAGCGGTAGCGGAGTTTGATCGGATCGCGCGCATCCGACCAGCCCTTGACGCCGGACGTTCCGACGGGGCCGCACGTTCCGTTGAAGCCTTCCACCATCTGGAGCCCGGCAAGTTCTACTGGTTCGCCGTGAGCGCCATCGGCACCGCCGGTGAGAGCAGCAAGAGCGAGCCCTGCCTCGTGATGGCCGCCGCCTAAGCGCCCACACACCCCCAGGCTGAACGCCCTGGCCGAGCCCCCGATGATACGGGGAGGAGGCTGGGGTGTTGGCGTTTTAGGTTATTGCAACGGGGATGGATGGCTACGGCCACATCTGGCCACGGCTCGGGTTACGCTACAAGCAGCAGGTGGTTATCGGGTGTCATGTGCACACGCTGCGGAAATACCACGGAGTAGAGCAACGGTCACTTTCCTACTCGCTTCTCGTATGATCCGAGTAGGAGGAGAAGGCTCTCGATATCTTCTTCCAACAGGTACTTCGTCTTTCCTCTTATCGATCGGACCAGCTCATGAGCGACACCTTGCTTTCCTGAATAGCACTCCTCAATGTAGAGGCCGAAGATCCTGAACGAACTGTAGCCGAACCATATGGAATTATCCGGAAATTCATCTTTGAAGTGGTCATCGATCTCATGTCCAAAGATCATGTTGGTGCGGTCTATGAGACTTGTCTTTCGTTCCCGGTATTTGTACGCAGTCGCCATATCCAATGCGAGGAAGTCCCTGATAAGATCCTTGAAGATCTGGTTCGAAAAGCCGGCTGCGGCCGTCCGATACCGTTCACTGCTAAATTCAAGGCCGTAGCCGCCACCCGATCTATTCGGCATATGGACTGTCAGCCTCAGCGTATCGAACTGATCGGGATCGAACGTTGACTGCAGGCTGTGTATGGTGAGATATTGATCGGCAAAAACCGGGTTATAATGGCCAGTAGAGTCGGTCAGTACCAGATCGAAGAGCCTTTGGCTTGTGAAGAAGGTGTCAACCTTCACATATGCCAAATTCATCTGCGGCTTCAATGCCCCAACTGGAGTTTCACCGTCATCAGGCGCCTCGCTGCAAGAGGTGTGGGTCAGAAGAACGATGCTCAGAACCCAGGTGAGGAGTGACAGGTTCGGTACCAAGTGTATCGAATTGTTCATGCCTACACCTCCACCCACCGCGGCCACGTCAAATACCACTTGGTCACCGGCCCGGCCAGTGCTTGTATGCCGAGGTTGTCGCTGGCTTCGGCGATGTCGCGTAGGCTACCATCCTTGTACAGCAGGTCGATCCGGTCCTCGCCGGGATCGTAGGCGTTGTTGACGATGCTGCCGGTGAGCACGAAGCGGGCGGTGTCCGGCACGGGGATGCCCTGGGTGGTGGCCACCTCCTCGCGGATGGCGGCGATGCGCTCGGGATCCCAGGGGGCGTCGCTCAGGCGGATGCGGAACAGGCGGCGTTCCAC
>JAGQVR010000263.1 GCA_020437875.1 Flavobacteriales bacterium | reverse complement strand
TGCACCGCGTTCGGACGCTGTGTAAGCACATCGTAGTGGGCGAAGAAGACGGCCTCATCGCTGATCGGGAAGGAGAAGGCGACACGCGGCATCACGTTCACCGCCGGGGTGTAGTCCTTGAAGCCGTTCTGCCGAAGCTCCGAACCGGCGATCTCCTGCGGCTTGTCACCATCCACGAGGTAGGGTTTGATCTCACCCGCCTCAAGCACCGAGTTCCCATCGCTCAATTCCACCCCTTGCGGGTTGTACCAGATGTCCCCATCGCGGTAGCCATTGATCTTGTTCGGGTCGGATGTGTTGTCCACATACACCACGTAGTCATCCCCGATGTTCGACGGACGGTTGTTCAGTGCCTGCTGGATATTGGCATGCGGCACCGAGGATCCCGCGGTATAAGCCTCCTGGAAGAGGTACTTGTCCTTCAGGACCGGCTGGTTGGCATCGTATCGATCCACACGGACACCAACGTTGAAGATGATGTCATCGAAGGTGAACTTGTCCATGAGATAACCGGCCATGTAGATCGGCTCGAAGGGCGCCTGCAAGCGGGTGTACTCGCCCTGGTCGTCCTTCCCGGTGAAGAATTCAGCGAAGCTCGGCTTGCTCGTGAGCTTGTTGCCGAGGTGATCGTAACCAACGTAGGACACGAGGTTGTTACCGGAGTTGACGAGCTCATCCGCTGAGAAGAGATCCAGCGAGAGCAGTTCGGGATCCAGGGCGTCCAGGTCGATATAATCGCCACCGTCCGGATCCAGGCCCAGCGCGGTCCGCAGGCTGCGGTCGAAATTGGTCTGCCCATCCCCGGAGCTGATACGACGCGTGAGCGCGTATGGGAAGGTGGCGTCCGGAAGACCATTGTATCCGCCGTCCACGATCTGCGTCGGGTTGTCGTAGTCCCAGATCAGGTGGGTATTCACCATGCCACGACCACGGGTCCAAAGGCCAACGGGGGCGAGGTCATAGCGACGCTGGGAAAGCTGTTCGTACTCCACACCCAATGAAACGGCGTGGTCGCCGATATCCGCACTACCGAAGGCCGAGAAGCGGATCTGGTCGTTCAGGCGTTTGCGGAACTCCGCCCCGTTCGGGTCATCGATGAAGCCGATGCTGTTCCACAGGTCATAGACCACCCTCGGGCGCTGACCATTCCACAGCACACCACGGTTCTGGGTCTCCACCAGGTTCCGACGGAAACCGGTGTACGTTCCATCGTCGAATCCGAACAGGAGCGCACCCGGAAAGGTCTCCTGCGGCATGTTGTTGAAGTAGAAGGTGTTGATCGAGGCCAGGTCCGGGTTCTGTGTCCCGGGTGTGAAGATCACCAGCGTGTCCTGTGCACCGAGCTGCGTGAGGTATTGCGGGTTCAGGTTCGGTGCGAACTCGAACTGGGGCGCCTGCAGGGTCTGGAACTTCCCTACGTAACCATAATCCCAGAAGCGTTCCTCATGCACATAGTCCTCCACCTGGCTCTGATACTGGGAGTAGTCGAGCTGCAGGGTGTAATAGGCGTTCTGGATGGTACTGCGCTTCTCCTCCTCTGCTGAACGGTTGATGAACCGCTGTGTGAACTTCACGAAGCCGCGCCAGGTGTTCTCCTTGATACGGTAGTTGTTCTCCGCGTTGAGCAATGAGTTGTCACGGTTCCAGGACTGCCTGTTGCTGAAATCGATGGAGCCGCCCACGGTCAGGTTGATCGTCGGTGTCGTTGTGATATCGATCTTCCCGGAACCCAGGTAGCTCACCTCACCAGCGTTCTGCCGGGTCTTCAGTTCCTCGATGTCCGAGGTCCGGAGGTACTCGCTGGAATAGGCCAGGATGAAATCGTTGTCACCGTTCGGTCGCAACTGGGCAGGGTTCGAGAGCAATCGGTCGCGCACCTCCGGCTTGACACGGAGGTCGCCCAGATAGGACGGGGATCCATCCACCACGTTCGTGTACTGACCGGAGACGAAGAAGCCGATCAGTGGTTTCGTCTTGTTCCCCAGGCTATCCTTCTTGAAAAGGATGGGACCGCTCAAGCTGGCCTCCACCTGGTTGAACGCGTACTTGTCCAGGCCAACGATATCGGTGATGTCGCTGCCCACCTTGTATCCGGAGGTCAGGTAGTCGAAGCCCCCGAAGAAGTTGCGGCTCGGGCCGCGTGTGGTGATGTTGATCAGACCACCGGTCACGTCACCGAAGTTGGCGGGCACACCGCCAGTGATCACCTGCACCTCCTCGATCGCGCTCTTCGGCAGACCCGTACCAGCACCGGCCGGCACCTTCACCCCGTCGATGTAGTAGTAGGTGTTCTCCGTACGTGAACCCCGGATGCTCACCCCACCGCCGGTACCCGCATCGCTGGCACCCGCCACCGTGGTGGCGATGGAGTTGGCCGAACGACCCGGCATCTTGGCGATCTGGTCACGCGTCACGGTCCCCCCGGATGCACCCCCGTCCTTGTCGATGAGCGGCACCACGTACTGTACCACCTCGAATTCCTTCAGCTCCACCCCCTGGTTCAGCCCGATGTCCAGGAAGGTGATCTTACCGTTGGTGATCACCACCCCGACCTGTTTATAAGGCTGGTAGCCGACGTAGCTCACCACCACATCGTACGTGCCCGGATCGAGGGGTTTGATGAAGTATCCCCCGTCGAAGTCGGTGGCGCCCCCGGAGACCTGGGTGCCGTTCCGCTCCACGACCACGTTCACGAAGGGAAGTGGTTCGTTCGACTTCTTGTCCTTGATGGTTCCTTTCAGGCTACCAGAACCCGTCTGTGCGAAGAGCGCCAGCGAGGTGAGGAAGGAAAGGGCGGCTGTGGAGAATATTCTTCTCAACATCAACGGTAGGTTTTACGTTCGAGTGAACAGGGCAACGAGGGGGCGCTAATATAGAAAGTTCCCCCTTCCGACTTTCGCCCGCTGATCGCCGTCCTGCGTGCATTCCAGCACTTCGGTCGGTCCCCGCTCCGCCGGGTCCACCCGGCCCACATGTCATCCTGGGGTAACATGTCCGAAATATATCCGGGCACCTTCCATTTCGGGAAGCCCGGAACGAGCAATGGTCGTTGTGCGGCGAGAACGAACCGTTGGTCACCCACCAAAGGTGCGTCGCAAGAAACCATCGCGATGCGGACCGCTCCCTCGTCGGTCGGCCCGCTTGGTGTGGCGCTTGATCCGCTTCCGCGTGGCCTTGTCCTGGATGTCGAGGTGCCGCTTCCGGTCATCCCGTTCCTGGCGGGCCTTGGCCTTCTTCTCATCCTTCGCCTTCTTGGCCTGGATGCGCTCCTGCTTCTTCCTGGATATGCCATCCTGAGCAGTTGAGACCATCGGCACTGCTGACAGGCTGAAAAGCAGGAGGATGTACGCCAACCACTTGGACATGGTACAAGGATAACGCAATGCCCGGGCCATTCCGCCGTTGCCATCACGGGCCATACCTTCGTATGGCATTTCCCGAACCGAAGGACGGCCTTGTACAGCTTCAACACCTCCATCATTCCGGCCGTTCTGGCCTCTTTCGTGTTGCTTGGCGGATGTCGCAAGGAGGATCGCGGTGGTGTTCCGCTCACGCCGGTCGATATCAGCATCAACGTGAACAACCCGGCGTATATCGACGTGTCCGTGCCGGGTGGCTGGCTCTACCTCAGTGGAGGATCGCAGGGCCTCATCGTCTATCGGGCCTCCCCCGACGAGTTCGTGGTGATGGACCGGCATTGCCCCTACCAGCCCGCGGAATACTGCCGGGTGTTCGTGGAC
>JAGQVR010000262.1 GCA_020437875.1 Flavobacteriales bacterium | reverse complement strand
GCCATCCCCGACCGCCTGCTCGAACTGGGCATCGCGGTGAAGGACACCAAGGAAGGAACGACATGGTCTCGCAGTTGAACGCACAGCCGCTCGGGGCGGCCCTGATCATCCTGTTGCTTGCCGCTTGCGGAACAGAGCAACAGGATACCCCGCCAGTGGTCCACGAGCCGGTGGTCCAGGAACTTCCTTCGACTCCGCTGTTCAACGCGGACAGCGCATACGCGTATGTGGAAGAGCAGGTCGCCTTTGGGCCCCGCGTGCCAGGTACCGGCTCGCACAAGGCCTGTGGAGATCGCCTGGTGCAACGGCTGAAGGATTCGGGGGCGGAGGTGATCGAACAGACGGGGACCGTCATCAGTTACAACAACGAACGCCTGCCTCTGCGGAACATCATCGGACGATTCCATCCCGATCGTCAGGAGCGCATCCTGTTGCTCGCCCATTGGGATACCCGACCGTTCGCGGACAAGGACGATCAACGCACCAATGAGCCGATCGACGGGGCCAATGATGGTGGCAGCGGGGTGGGCGTGCTATTGGAGATCGCCCGTCACATGGCCGCCAAGGAGCATGGTCCGGGGGTCGACATCCTGTTCACCGATGTGGAGGACCATGGCCAACCCAGCGGTTCGATGACCATGGACGAACACAGCATCGACACCTGGTGCCTCGGCTCACAGTACTGGGTGAAGAACCCGCATGTGCCCGACTACAAGGCCCGCTTCGGCATCCTGCTGGACATGGTTGGTGCGCGTGATGCGCTGTTCTATCAGGAAGCGCTCAGTATGCAATACGCACCGGCCATCGTACGCAAGGTCTGGAAGACCGCGGAGTCGCTCGGTCATGCCCACAGGTTCGTTCAGGAGACGAAGTATTTCGTGGGGATCGACGACCATGTTCCGGTGAACAAGGTGCTGCGCATCCCGACGATCGACATCATCGAGTACGATCCGGCCACGCAGGCCTTCGGGCCTTACTGGCACACGCACGACGATTCCATGGACGTGATCGATCGGAGCAGCCTGGATGCAGTGGGTCGCACCGTATTGGAGGTGGTTTGGAAGGAGCGGTGATATTCCGCTCGGCCTGGACCAGAGACCTCCATGAATGACAAAGGGGCGCCCGATCGACCGATCGGACGCCCCTTTGATCGATCTGATCACTCCTTGGTGAAGCGGGCGGTCCGTTCACCGCCATCACCGTTCAGGCGCACCGTGTACATGCCAGGTGCCAGTCCGCTGAGGTCGATGCCCATGTTGATCGTGCGGCCCTGCAGCACGACCCGGCCCATCGCATCGATCACGGTGTGGTCCACCACCTCCTGCGCGTTGATGCCAAGGAACAGGCGGTCCGTGGCCGGGTTCGGATAGACGGAGAACAGGCGGTCCGTGGCCACATCGGCCACGGCCGTGTTGATGCTCTCGACCACGGTGATGGTGGTGTTCACCTCCACGTCGGTCAGGATGGTGGTGAGACCCGAAGGCCACAGGAGGCGCACCTCGTAGATCTCGGTGTCCTGGTCAAGGCCGAAGTGGGCCATCAAGCTGCTCATGTAGCGGAAGCCATCGCCGCTGCGGATCTCGCGGATCTGCTGCCCCAGCGGGGTGGTGACGATGATCCGGGTGCCGATCGCATTGCCGTTGCTCACCGTGCCGACCGGGTTGATCCGCAGCCAGTTGTTCGGACCACCATTGTTATACCGCACCGCGTTCGTCGCGAGCAGGTCCAGATAACCATCGTTGTTCAGGTCGCCAACGGCCTGGTTGCCCACGTTCGTCGCCCAGCTGAAGGTGAGTGGCCCGGTGCCCATGTAGATCGCACCACCTCCGAGGATATCGAGCCAGCCATCATTGTTGAAGTCATGGGTGGTCCATTCGGTGCTCGTGCCGGCATGGGCCTCCATCCCTGAGCCTGTGGTCACATCCGTGAAGAGGCCATCATCGTTCCGGAAGACCTTGTGGCTGCCGAAGCTCGTGGAACTCGCACCCACCACCACGTCCAGGTCACCATCGTGGTCGTAGTCGCCCCACGCGGACGACCAGCTCTGGTGGAAGCCGTTCGCCAGCCCGATCGAGGCGGCGATCTCCGTGAAGGTCCCATCGCCGTTGTTGCGGTGCATCTGGTCGATGGCCGCGAGCGATTCACCTCCTCGGCACTTCGCGATGAAGAGATCCATATCGCGGTCGTTGTCGTAGTCGATCCAAATGGAACCGTAGTTGCCGCCGTCGGCATTGTCGCCAAGTCCACCCTGGAAGTAGGTGAGCGTGCCGTCCCCGTTGTTCAGGTAGAACACGTTCGGGTCCACATCATGGCACACGAAGGCGTCCAGAAGGCCATCATTGTTGATGTCGATCATGTTCGACCGCTGGCTGAACACGTACTCGGGGTAGGAGACCTCGTTGAAGGCGGTACCATCGCTGTTCGTCAACATCATGGTCACCCCCTGGCCACCGCCATAGAGCAGGTCGTTGTGCCCGTCGCCGTTCAGGTCACCCGCGCACAGGCTCCAGCTCGGCGTGTTCTCCACGGTCGTGGTCAGGATGGTGTTCACGATGAAGCCACCCCCGGGCTGTTGGTAGTGAAGGTGGATGCGGTCGTCCTGGACGGTCACGATGTCATCCAGCTGGTCGTCGTTCATGTCAACGGCCGCGAGCACGCTGCCCTGGGTCGTGTTGGTGGCCGATGTGAATCCGATGCTCTGCACGATGATCGGACCCTCGTTCAATTGGAAGACGAAGCCGGCATCGGTCCAGCGGTCATCCCAGGCGATGTAATAGGTGGTGCCGGCCAGGGCGTTGAAGCTCACGATGGACAGGTATCCATTGCCGATCACCCCGCCATCATCATCCCAGGCGTAGCAGTTCAGGTTCGCGCAATTACCCGTGAAGACGCTCAATCGGGTATCGCCTCCCGTGTTCTCGTTGAGGTCGCTGGTGATGGTCACACCAGTGGTGGTGGTCGGCGTGTAGGCGTACCAGATCGCATCACTGGCCAGGTTGCCACCATTGCAGTTCAGGGCGGGTGGTATGCCGATCACGGCGGCTACCGTATGTGAACCGGCGGTGATGGGGATGGCCGTTGAACAATCCCCCTGGGCCTGTGCCCAGATGGCGGCGCTCACGAGCGCGGCTGCGAGTATGTGTTTCTTCATGTTCGTTCCAATGTCTGTTGCAGGTGGATCAAAGATAGCCGAAGCACCACACGGAGTTCGGTCTGCTCCACATACCTAGGGTGCTTTCTTGGGACGCTGAGCCCATGCAAGGTCACCCAACCGCAGTGCCAAGGTGTGCGTATGCCGGGTGGGTGGGGCTTCCAGCTGGCTACCTTGCCACCATGTCCGGACCACCGACCGACGACCGTCGTCTCTTCCTGCTCGACGCCTTCGCCCTGATCTACCGGGCCTACTTCAGCTTCATCCGTGCACCACGTGTGAACAGCAAGGGGCTCAACACGAGTGCCGCTTTCGGTTTCACCACGACCCTGCTCGACCTGATCAAGCGGGAGAAGCCCACCCACCTCGCGGTCGTCTTCGATACCGCCGCGCCGACCGAACGCCACGAGACCCTGCTGGATTACAAGGCGAACCGCGAGGAGATGCCGGATGATATCCGCAGCAACCTGCCCTATATCCGCCGGATCATCGAGGCGCTCAACATCCCCATCCTCGAGAGTGACGGCTATGAGGCCGACGATGTGATCGGCACACTGGCCAAGAAGGCTGAGGTGGAGGGCTACACCACCTTCATGGT
>JAGQVR010000261.1 GCA_020437875.1 Flavobacteriales bacterium | reverse complement strand
TGCAAAAGACCAACCGCCTGCTGGTGGTGGACGAGGACGTGCCCGGCGGCGCCAGTGCCTACATCCTGCAGCAGGTGTTGGAAACGCAGGGCGGCTACCGCTTCCTGGACGCCACCCCCGGCACCCTCACCGCCAAGGCCCACCGCCCCGCCTACGGCACCGACGGCGACTACTTCAGCAAGCCCAGCGTGGAGGACGTGGTGGAGAAGGTGATGGCGGTGGTGGCGGAATGAGGAACAGCCATTCGTCGGTCATGAAGAAGGATGAATACTTTCGACTAAGCAACGTCGAAGGACTACCAAAACGTTGTCCAATCCTTGACTTCTGTGTACGACGTGCTATCACCATGTATTTCTACGGAGATTACCAGGAACCAGATATTCTGCATGCATTGAAAGGGTATCTTCCAAATAACTTTAACGACAAATCAATTTCCTGTATCGGAGAATCACCAGTTTGGAACGCACCCGAGAGTAGAAAACATGGGTATTTCAATGGCATGTGCTCTGAAGTAAATCTATTTGACCATGAACATCAACTTGGCGGCATGGAAGGAACAGCCAGTTGCGGCGGAACCTGGGACTATGAATCCGAGCCACGCAAACTACATCTCAATTTCAAACATTTTTCAGAATGCGCAGAATTTAGCAAATACGTATTCGGCATAGGGTCAATTCAGCTAGGCCAAAAGAAATACCAGAAGTCAAGAAATAGACGAATCGGAATTTCACAGAAACTCCGTTTTGAGATTTTTCAGCGTGATAATTTTACCTGTCAATACTGCAATAGAACAAAAGATGATGGCGTAAAGCTTCAGGTTGATCATCGAGTACCAATTGAGCAAGGAGGTACTGATGACTTAGACAATCTGTTCACTGCTTGCGAGGATTGTAATCAAGGGAAGAGTAATAAGGTGATTGCCCCGATTCGCTGATTGGATACACCTATACTACCTCACCCATGGCTGTATGAGCACCAGCAAGCGCTCCTCCAAGCGTGGCACAAGCACTTCGGCGGCTGAACGTCCGCGCCCCGATGCCATCGATGCGATGATCCTCAAGGAGGATCTTCGGATCGCGGACGTGCATCCCCACAAGGACCTGGATCTGCTGGTGATCGTGCTGAACAGTGGCGATGTGCTCCAGGCCCGGATCTCGGACTTCGACCGATTGAGCACCGCCACCGAGACGCAGCTGAAGAAGTGGCGGCTGATCGGCGGAGGCCTCGGCCTTCATTGGAAGGAGCTGGATGAGGACTTGTCGCTGAAGGGCTTCATCCGGGAAAGCCCAACAAGAAGCGCCTAGCAGGATGTCCTTTCGGAAGGCGGTCACCCGCAGCAAGGTGAGATCCTGAGATCCAGCAAGCCCAGCGTGGAGGATCCAGCCTGGGCGGGACAAGTTATGTTGGAGAAGATGAAGGCCGTGGTGGCGGAATGAGCCACTGCCAAGCGGTCAGGTTCTGCTCCAGCCCCAGTTCTCCACCACCACCTCTTCGTTCGTTCCGTCGCACCACCCACCGGTCCCAGGGACGTGGGCCGGTCGCTACAGTAGCTCAGGAACTTACTGCTTCACCACGCGCACACCATGCATGCCTGTGCCATCGTGTACGGTGAGCAGGTAGACGCCGCGCGCCAGTCCGGTCAGGTCCAGCGTGGACCGCGTGCTGCCGTTGGCGCTCCAGCTGCGGACCAGGCGCCCGTCCACATGCCTCAGGTCCACCTGCTGCATCGGGCGCTCCATGGTCACCGTCAGTTCATCCGCCGCCGGGTTCGGGAACACGGCCAGTCCGTCGCGTCCGGTCGTCCCCAGTCCCGTGCCGATCGATGCGACCAGCACACAGGGTTCGGTGATCACCGGCGCATTGAAGTCGAAGTAGATGTTCGCGATGTTCACCAGGCTGTCCCCCGGCAGGAAGGGCTGGCGCGGCCAGATGCGGAAGCCGACCGCTCCGTGGCTCAAAGGCTCGTTCACGTTGCTGTCCGGCAGCAGGATGTTGCTGAACTGGAACTTGAGGATGCCAGCCCCCTCCATGCTCAGGGTGTATGGGTGTGAGGCACCGGTCGGGGTGAAGGTCAGCGGGTCCAGGCCGGCAGGCAGGGTGTCGGTGATCAGCACGTTGAAGGCCGTGTCCGTGCCCGTGTTCTGGAAGCGGATCGTGTAGTCGATCACCCCGTCCGTGTTCAGGTCGTACACATTGGCCGGCTCGCTCAACTTGTCGTTCGGGTCGTAGGAGCCGGTGACGATCTGGGTACGGATGTCCACATCATTGGACGGGTCTGCGTCGCTCAAGCTGTTGCTCACTTGTGCCTGGGTGGTGAGCGTGCTGCCGAGAGGAGTGCTCACCGGCACCTGGAAGACCGGATGCTGGGTCGTGTTCGCATAGCCGGCCATCGCTGGCAAGTTCCAGGTCAGTTGCGTGGGACCCGTGACCGTGGCGCCCGCAGGATCGAGCAGGACCAGGGCGGGATCGTGATCCATCACCAGGGTCACCGCTCCGCTGGGTTTGGCGGAGAGGTTGCGTACAGATATATGGTAGCTGGTCGTGAAACCGGGCCGCGCCGCCTGGGTGAGGATGGTCGCTCGCAGGTCAAGGGGTGCGTTGCTGCTGTCCGCCAGGTCCACCGTCACGTTGGGTGTGCCCATCGTCAGCGTGAAGGGCACCGGACGGCTGGGCGGGCAGACGGGGAAGAGGCCCGGCGCGGTGTAGTCCAGGTCGTAGCTGCCATAGGGAAGGCTCAGTGAATAGTCGCCACTTTGGTCCACGATCGTGTAATAAGGCCCTGGCGTCACTTCGATGACCTGATAGGCCACACTGGGTTCCAGGGGATCCTGAACACAGTCCGCATTGCTGTCCACGAACAGCCTGCCGCTCACCTCGCCGCAATTGGGGCCAATGTCCGGGATCGTGAAGGAATAGGTGTCCCCACAGGAGTGGCCCACGAACCCATACACGCGGTCCGCGATGTAGTTGCCGGGGCCCAGGTCGAACACGTTCACCGGTGAGCCGAGGTTCCAGGTACTGTACACCACACTGCCCCCCTGTGGTCGTACTTCCAGACCGGTATCCCAACCGTTCGGTGCCTCGGGCACATCCAGCGTGACGCTGCCGTTGTTCCCTCCCGTGCAGCTGCCAATGATCTGTGTGGCGCTCATGGGTCCGGGTTGGTCGGGTCCCACGATGGAGGTGCTGAGCGTGGTGCTGCAGCCGTTCGCGTCCGTGATCGTCACGTCCACCCACTCCCCCAGGCAATAGTTGCCCAGCACCCAGTAGTCGTTCACCTGGGTCGCGGACCCGGAGGAAGGGGACACCGTGTAAGGGGGGGTGGCATACCAGTACTCCTCGTACTCGGTGCGAAGCTCACCGTCGCAGCTTCCCGGACAGGGGACCCTGTCCACGTTGCCCAGGTCGGTCATGGACGCATAGTACAGGAAGGTGTGGTCGCCCACCGTCGCTGTGGCCGTGTCACTGTCCAGGTTGGCATCCGTCACGATCACCTGGTAGGTGCTGCCGGCGAGCAACCCGGTGATCTCGTTCGTCCCCTGCCCGTTCGGAGGTGCAGGGCTCCAGGTGAAGTTGAAGGGTCCCACTCCAGCGCTTACGATCGCCTTCATCCGACCGGTGCTCTGCGTGCACTGATCGTCGATCACCGTGATCTGAACGCTGACAGCGGCCGACAGGTGGAACGAGGCGCTCAATAGAACGCCGGACATGATGCTACGCAGGGTGGGCATGGTCAAGAAGATCGGTCGTACAGAGAGGACGCTGCGTTCAGATCGGGG
>JAGQVR010000260.1 GCA_020437875.1 Flavobacteriales bacterium | reverse complement strand
CACCACCAGCTGGCCGAAGGTCGTGCCGACCGTGGTGGCCGCGATCGCTGTCAGCAGGTACTTCTGAATACGCTTTTCCATGTGGGCTGCTAGTCCTGTGTGCCTTTCAACAATGTGACATGTCCGATCCCTTCGGTGGCCGGGAAGTACCTGCCTGTAGCGCGGTACTTGTAAACGTAAACACCCGTCGTTCCCACACCACTTCCATTCACCTCCCCATTCCAAGGGACGTCCACCTTGTCCGTGTAGTACACCTCCTCTCCCCACCGGTCGAAGACGGTCATCTCGAACGAATCGATGGCATGGCCGACCGGTCCGAAGAAGTCATTGCGTCCATCTCCATCGGGGGTGAACGCGTTGGGGAAATAGAGATGGGCCGGAGGCTGCAGGAGGACCGAATCCTCCGCGGTGCAACCACTCTCCGTCGTGACCCGGAGGGTCACCCAGTGGTCCTCCAGATCGAGGTAGCTGTGGTACACGTGCTCCTGCCGATAACGCGCTCCATCGCCCATGTCCCATACATGGTTCATGGCCGGCGGAACGGTGGAGGCCCTGACATGCCAGTCGTCCTGGCCCAGGTTCTCCGTGGTGATGAAGGTGCGTGGTTCCTCGACCTCAACGCGCACCAGGCCCGCTTGCACGGCACCGCACCGGTCGGTGACGAGGACCGGGTAGGAAGAGGTCTCCTCAGGCTGCACCGCCATCACCGGATCGGTGAACTCGTGCAGCGGCCATTCGATGGAATAATACCCGGAACCACCCTGGACCTCGACCGACACGGTGGTGCTGTCCCCGAAGCATATGAGGTGGTCGGGAGTGGTCGTGATCCCGAAGGGCGCGTAATGGGGAATGCGGGTCCATAGCTCCATGACACCGATCGTGCCGCATTGGTCCTCCACGGTGATGGTGTAGAGCGCATCATTCGGTACGGCCACTTCCAGGTCGTACGCCATGCTCACCACATCGGCCTGCTGGTCGGTCCAGGTGATCGTGTACACGCCGTTACCGCCCGTGATATCCGTGATGACCAAGGTGGTGCTGTCATCCCGACAGATCACGGTGACATCACCTTCCGTGGTGATGATGATCGGATCGAGCGGGGTCATGGTGACGAGCACACTGTCCTCCACCGACGATCCGCACCCCTCCGTAACGACCACATTGTACCAGGCTTCACTCACCGATGGCACCGTGATGGTGGCGCTGTTCCCAGCAGGGGCGCCGTTCAATTCCCACGCATAGGTGTACTCCCCGTTCCCACCACTGGCGGCGACCACAGCGATCTGGTCCGAACCGAGACAGGGGATCGAGGTGGCCGGCGATACCTCGATCTCAAGGGGGTCGTAAACGGGCAGGTTCACCATCAAGGTCCCGTAGAAGGGCTCCACGTTGCACCCATCCGTCACCGTGAAGTCATAGGCCGTGGTCACCTCGGGACTCACCGTGATGGTCGGGGTGGTCTCACCGGTGCTCCAGAGGAACTCGTAGGCGCCCACACCACCGAACATGGCCGGTGCCAGGACGTTCACATCACCGCAGACAGCATCGATGTCCTCCCCTTCCGCCCACAGGGGCTCCGGGCTCACGATATCGAAGTTGAAGGTGGTCTCCACATTGGTACTGGCACAGACCACGAGCTGATTGATGGTGATGATCAAGGTCTCCGGACCATCCGCATCCAGCGGAACATCCAACAAGAAGGTGATCGTGCTGTCCTCCGCAGCGAAATCCAGCTGGGGGGGCAGGGCGGGGCTGTAATCAACGCCGGGCGTGGCCGTGCCGCTCACCGAGATGGTCACCGACTCCGCAAGGGAAAGATCACCCAGGCGCGTAAAGGTCAACTCCACCGGAACACAACCCTCGTTGATGGTGGTGCCGACGATACCGGGACCCGGGGTCAGTGTCGGGATCACCTGTCCACTGCTGGAGAAACTGCCCGCCTCCAGGAAGACGCCGGAATCATACGATTCATCGAAACCATCGCCGATCGCGAGCTTGATGTGGTAGGTCTCGCCACATTGCACCAATGCGAACGCCGTCAATACCGTGGTGAAACCATCGTAGGTGACGATCGTGCCCGTCTGTGACTCATTATCCACGTAGTAGACACTGTTCGCCTGCCAGTTAGGGTCGGCCGCCGCGCAATCCGAATCATCGCTACCGGAGGACTCCCCGCTGTTGAGCGTGTTGATCGATACCGGTACGTTCGTGCCGGGGATCAGGGCGATGTTGATCGCCCCGCTGGAGAAGGGACCCGCGATGCCTGGACCGCTCAGGAAGAACCCGAAGGCGTCGTTGTACTGCGAACAGGTGAAGCTCGGGTATTCCTCGGATCCGAAGACATACCGGAACTGCAGCGAATCACCCGTGGGCACGAAATCGAACTCCAGGATCGCCGCATCAAGGATGTCCTGACCTGAGAGGAGTTCCAGATCCGGGTCCGAACCGCCACCCATTTGATTGGAGGCGAAATCATCCACATCACCGTTCGCCCCATAATCGAAGTTGGCCGCGTCGCTCACCACGATACCACTGGTCAGGATGAGGCCGGCCTCGAGTCCCAGGTTGGAGGCCGCCGGAGCGATGAAGCTCCCGGCCTGCTCACTCACCGTTGTTGCGGCCACGCCATTGAAGGTGATGTTGCTCACCGTGACGCCGCCGCCCAGCAGAACGTTCTGGACCAGCTGCTCCGGGGTCATGGTCCCGTCGACCAACAGTTGGGCTTGAATACCTGACCCGAGGAAGCCGGTGCCCAACAGGAAGAGCGCGCGTGGTAGTATCCGCATAATGACAGGTCGCTGTGAAGATAGGTGGTCGATCCGTTCCAAGGACCTTGGATGACCTCATTTGGTTGCCTGCGCCAACTTACGGACCCCGGCCCGACAGCCCGGCTATCTTTGGCAACTTCCAATCCCTATCGCCCGTGCAAGCCTTGGACACCTACATCAAGAACAACGAAGCCCGTTTCCTCGAAGAACTCATGGACCTGCTCCGCATCCCCAGCGTGAGCGCGGACCCGAAATTCAAGGCGGATGTGGCCCGCTGCGCGGAAGCGGTGAAGCAACGCATGGTGGAGGCCGGCTTGGAGAAGGTGGAGGTCTGCCCCACTGCCGGACATCCCATCGTTTATGGGGAGCGCATTGTGGACCCCGCCAAGCCGACCGTGCTGGTCTATGGGCACTATGACGTGCAACCTGCTGACCCTCTGGAACTTTGGCACAGCGGACCCTTCGAGCCGGTGGTCAAGGACGGCATGATCTACGCTCGCGGCAGTGCCGATGACAAGGGGCAGTTCTACATGCACGTGAAGGCCATCGAGACCATGATGAAGAACGGTGGACTGCCCTGCAACGTGAAGGTGATGATCGAGGGTGAGGAGGAGGTGGGCAGCGACAACCTCGGCGTGTTCGTGAAGGCCAACAAGGAGCGCCTCAAGGCCGATGTGGTCCTGATCAGCGATACGGCCATGATCGCCAATGACGTGCCCAGCATCAATACCGGCCTGCGCGGCCTGAGCTACGTGGAGGTGGAGGTGACCGGCCCGAACCGCGACCTGCACAGCGGGGTGTACGGCGGAGCGGTGTCCAACCCGATCAATGCGCTGTGCGAGATGATCGCCAGCCTGCACGACAAGGACCGGCGTATCACCATCCCCGGCTTCTACGACGCCGTGAAGGAGCTGAGCAAGGCCGAGCGCGACGCCCTGGCCGAGGCCCCCTTCAACGAGGCGGAGTACAAGAAGGACCTCGATATCAAGGAGGTGCGCGGGGAGAAGGGATACACGACC
>JAGQVR010000259.1 GCA_020437875.1 Flavobacteriales bacterium | reverse complement strand
CTTCGGCATGGCCCATATCGAGTTGGAGGATGCCAGTGGGAATCCCTTGCAGTTGGAGCCAGGAAGCATGGCGCAACTCACCATGCCCATTCCGTCGGCCTCCATCGGTGCGGCACCGGATGAGATCCCTTTGTGGTACTTCAGTGAGACGGAAGGGCTCTGGCTGGAGGAAGGGAGCGCGCAACGCCAGGGCACGAACTATGTGGGGGAGGTAGCGCATTTCACACCTTGGAATTGCGATCTCCTGGATGTTTGCTCCACCCGTTATCAGGTGCGGATCTCGTGCAGTGGTGAACCGTATGCCCACCTGCCGGTCTATGTGGAACTCCGCATGGGTGGTTTCCAAGGGGAGTGGGGGACTTTCATGACGACTCCATCCGGCTACCTAAATATCACGATGCCTTGCTCGGGAGAAGCTGTGCTCTTCGCCGTGGATCCCGCGACCGAGGAGAATCTGGAGATCGGGGAGATCGGCCCCTTCTCTTCCGCTCCGGATATCGTGCCGTTGACCTTGAACGGCTTTTGCACGCCACGCGGCGCGGTGCATGGCTCAGCGGTCACTGGAGCGGGTCAACCGGTCACCAACGGATATGTCTACCTGGACTACGGCAGCTTCTTCACCGAACCGATCTTCTTCGATGAACAGGGGAACTTCAATGCGTTCTTCTACGCACTGGATGAAGCCCTCTGGAATACGGATGCGCAACTTGTGGGCTGGGACCTTGACCAATTCATCACGGCGCAGGGTCCGGTGGTGCAGTTCAACGGGGAGGTGACCACCTTGCCCTCGCCGCTGGTCTTCGGAGACGAGGTGGCCTCGGTCGATGGCAGGATCTACGTGGCCAGTACGAACTCCACGGGTTCCAATGCCTTCTATTGCCTCGATGCGAGCGATGGCAGCATGATCTGGAGCTACGACGCGTCGCAGAACGAGGATGAGGTATCGCCCGTCTTCGCGAACAACCTCATCGTATTCCGCAATCTCAGCGGCCTGCAATACGCACTGAACTCCTTCGATGGCAGCCAGGTGTGGAGCGGCAGCGATCCGGACGGCATGAGCCCCTTCTATGCCGATGGCGTGATCTACTTCGCTACGCGAAGTGGAACGATCCGCGCGCGGGATGCGGCAACGGGTTCCAGCCTTTGGACCTACAGTGCCGGGGCCGGCTTGTATTCCTCGCCCACAGTGGTCGGTAACACCTTGTATTGCGGAAGCGGATCGGCCAACCCGCGCATGCTCGCGCTGGACAAGACCACCGGAAGCCTGTTGTGGGAGCATACAACGCCCATCGACATCAATACCTCGCCCTGTGTGGCCGACGGCAAGGTCTTCTTCGGGACCGACGACCAGGTGCTGCGTGCGCTCGATGCCGCGACAGGTGATCAGCTCTGGGAGATCACCGTGGATGATTGCGCGGACCTGTACCGGAGTCCTACGGCCGGCAACGGGATCGTGTACATCCAGGCATGCAGTGAGCTGCACGCGGTGGACATGAACACCGGCACCGATGTGTGGTCGATGCCCATCGTGAGCGGCGGCGGTGGTAACGATCCCTACCTGTACAACGGCAAGCTCTACGTGGGCGGCAACCTGGCATCGGGCTGGTTCCACTGCCTCGATGCCCAGACCGGCAACGTGCTCTGGAGCCTGGAAGGCAGCGGCAACGGCACCCCCGCGGACTATTGCGTGGCGGCGAATGACGTGCTCTTCATCCACCGCGATGCCGAACCCAAGACCATGGAGGCCCGCAACGCGCTCACCGGCGCACTGATCTGGACCAGTCCTGTGGCCGCGAAGTTGATCGCGCCGATGGTGGTGGTGGATGACAGTGGCGTGCCCCACTATTGCACCGTGAGCGGCATGCAGCAATGACCTTGTAGACATGTTAGAGATGACCTTCACCATCTGCCAGCGGGCCACCTGGGCTGCGCTCGCCACGATCTGGATCAGTGCCCATGTTCGGGCCCAGGAGTCCGTGCAGTACATCTATCCGAATGATATCACCGACTACACGAGCACTACGCTTTGTCCGCTTTCCGATGGAGGCTTCTACCTGGCACGCCTGGCCTACCGCTTCGGGAGTGAACCACCGGCGCGTTTCCTGGTGGAGCGTATGGGGCCGGATGGAGCGGTAACGGATGTGCGGGCATACGATAACGGAAGCCTGTACAGCATTGAGATCGATCACTCAAAGGCCACCTCGGATGATGGACTGCTCGCCATCGGTCGCCTCCTCGACCCGGTCAGCTTCCATGACTCCATCTGCGTAATGAACCTGGGTCCGGACGGTGCCATCCGCTGGGCGAAGGCCCTGGGGGCGAATTCCAACTCGCACAAGGCGTCCGGCATCATCCCGTTGGCCGATGGAGGATGCCTCGCCTATGGCACCTACCTGAACGCCTCTGCGAGCAACCAGCCCGTCTTCCTTTCCAAGCTCGATGAGGATGGAGCACTCCTGTGGTCCACGGCCATCTCCAGTACCGTCGCGTTCGAGCATTTTACGATCGGCGGTGTGGTTGAGGAGGCGAACGGTGACATCTGGCTGGCTGGTGAAGGACGTGCTTCGGCGGCCTGGCTGATCCGCACCAATGCTTCCGGGGTCATCCAACAACGCTATGCGCTGGACCTGCCGGGTATATACAATGGGCTCTATGGTGATGTACGCGGCTTGTTCAAACGTCCGGATGGCGCGCTGGACCTGATCTACAGCGTGGCCACTACCCCGGCGGAGGTGGATCTCGCGGTGGTGACCTTGAACGAGGACGGGAACGTGCAACAGACACGCACGACGACCTTCACGGGCAATGGCTTCGGGCTATTCCCTAACCTCTATCAGTTGGCCAATGGGGACTATCTGTTCACCGGTGATCAGGGTTCCGGGAACCGTGGTTTCGTCGGGCTCCTGGAATGGCAGTCCGGTGATCTGCAATGGGTCCAGCGGATCCAGTTCCCGGGCTATTCCATCGAATGCCGGTCGGTCATGCCCACTGTGGATGGCGCTGTACGGGTCTATCTCGATCGCTTGGTGCCCGAGAGCGATCCTCATCAAGGTGTCCTGCTCCTAACGAGCCAGTGGGAGCCCAGCTGTTACGCCACAGCGTTGGAATACACGTCCAGCGTCGGTAGCGCCTCCTCGTCAACATTCGATGTGATCGTGGGTCCCGGACCGAACGCTGCGAATACCACGGCGTACTTGGTGGAGACCGATGTGCCAAGGGAGGCCATCTGCGGCACCGTGGGCATCCATGAGGAGGAACGACCTACCACACATGTATACCCGAATCCGACTTCCGGGGCCTTCCAGGTGGTCGTGCCGGAGGATATGCCTGTTCACCGGTTGCGCATGGTCGACGCCTTCGGGCGTACTGTTGAAGAACTCGTGGTAACGGCAGGACAACGGATCGTGATCGACGCACCCCTTGCTTCCGGGCTTTATTCGATCACCTTCTTCGACCGCGGAGGAATCGGACTGGTCACGTCGCGTGTGGAGGTGACGCGGTGATCGCTGGAAAGGGGGCCTTCGAAAGGGGGCGATGCTGGGGCTAGCGCGCCTTCCGCTCGAAGTACCACTGTGTGATGTCCAGCATGCTCACGGGCACATCGCGCACGCGTACGGCGAAATGCTCGCCATGGAAGGTGACATCATCCAAGGTGCCGCCCGGATAGGTGGATCTGTCGGGAAACATCGACTGGAGTGTGACGACGCTGTCGACCGATGCAACTGTGCGGATGTATCCGTTGTCGTGCAGCATCCAGACCAGGTGGTATTCACCGAGGGTTGCTGGGGC
>JAGQVR010000025.1 GCA_020437875.1 Flavobacteriales bacterium | reverse complement strand
TGAGCTGCCGCTGCTGCTGCTGATGCCGTCGCGCACCAGTTGCAGTGCGTCGCGTGCCGCGTCAAGCTCCTGTTTCGCGCTCTTCAGGGCCACCTCGAAGGTCTGCATCTCGGCCGCGGCGATCACCCCTTTCGCTGCGAGCGGCTTGTTGCGGTCGAAGTTGAGCTGCGCATTGTTCAGCGAGATCTCGGCGCTGCGCACCCGGTTCTCGGCCTGGTTGAGGCTCAGCATGTCGGGCACGATCTGGATGGTGGCCAGCTTGTCGCCCTTCTTCACCAGATCACCGGCCTCCACGAAGAGCTCGCGGATGATGCCGCTCACCACGGGCTTCACGGCCACCTCCTGGCGCGGCTCGATGCTGCCATTGGCGATGGTCTTCTTCACGATGTTCCCCTTCACGGGATGCTCGATGGTGAAGACCTCGGGCACCTCCACCGACTTCTGGTAGAGGAACCACAGGGTCCACACGAAGAGCGCGGCGACCAGGGCGATGAGGGTGTTGCGAACGATGCGTTTCATGGGTGATGGGTGTTGACGGTCATTCGGCGCGAAGGGCGTCGACGGCCTTGATGCGCAATGCGCGGGAAGCAGGGATGAGTCCGGCCACGAGGCCGCTGATGATGAGCACGATGAGCGCGGTGATGGCGGTGCTGAGGTCCACCTCGGGGCGCACGAAGAAGTCGCCTTCCATGCCGAAGCTCTGCACCAGCTCCAGCAGGCCCACGCCGAGCACGAGGCCACTGTATCCGGCCAGCACGGTGAGGACGAGCGATTCCATGATGATCTGCTTGCGGATGACGCGCGGAGCGGCACCGAGCGCGCGGCGCACCCCGATCTCCTTGGTGCGTTCCTTCACCACCACAAGCATGATGTTGCTGATGCCGATGGCACCGGCCAGCAGGGTCATCACACCCACGATCCAGCTCAGTCCGCTGATGCCCACGAGCAGCATGTTCATCTTCCCGAACTGCTCGGCCAGGTTGAAGCTGCCGAAGGCCATCTGGTCATTGGGATCCACATCATGGCGGCGTGCCATCAGCTTCTTGATGCCCTCCTCGACCTGACTCACTTCAACGCCGTCCTTCGCGGTGACGGAGAACCAGCCGACGATGTTGTGGTAGTTGAAGGCGGCCTGGAAGGTGCTGAAGGGGATGTAGACCGTGTTGTCCTCCTCTTCACTGTTCTCGCTGCGCGTGGAATGGTGCACGCCGACCACACGGAAGTAGACGCCGTTCACCCGGATGTGGTCGCCGATGACGGCCTCGGTGCTGTCGAAGAGGAGTTCTTGGACCCGCTTGCCGATCACGCACACCTTCCGTTCGTCCAGCATGTCCTTCTCGTTCAGGAAGCGGCCGCTGTCCAGCGCGACGCTCTGGATGCGGATGATGTCCGGAACATCGCCGTAGATGTTGAAGGGTCCGGTCTTGGTGCCGCGCACCACGTTGTTGCTGCCGCGCCAACCGCCGAGCTGGTTGCGGGGAGCGAGGTATTGCACGCCAGGCACCTCGCGCTTGATGGCGTCGATGTCGTCGTTGTTGAAGTTGAAGTAGCGACCGCGGGCGAAGCCATGGTAGGGCATGGAGGTGCGCTGGGTCCAGATGAAGGCGCTGTTGGTGGCCCAGCCGGAAAAGGCCTTCTCGGTACCGTGGCGCAGACCGTTGGCCGCGCCGAGCATCACCACGAGCATGAAGATGCCCCAACCCACGCCGAAGGCCGTGAGGAAGGTGCGGAGCTTGTTGCGGCCCAGCGTCATCCCGATCTCGTTCCAGAGCTCCCTGTCGAACATGGTTTATTCGTCGCGTAGGGCTTCGATGGGACGGATGCGGGCGGCGCGGCGCGCGGGGATGTAACCGGCGAGGGCGCCGGCGATGACGAGGACGATCGTGGCCTGGATGGCGATACCGATGTCCACGGTGGGGTCGCGGAACATCTCCTGTTCGCCGATCACACCGGCGAGCCATTCCAGCAGGCCCACACCGAGCACCAGCCCGAAGTAGCCGGCCACGGCGGTGATGAAGATGGATTCCATCAGGGTCTGGCTCACCACGGCCCAGGGTGTGGCGCCGAGCGCCTTGCGGATGCCGATCTCCCGCGTGCGTTCCTTCACCACGATGAGCATGATGTTGCTCACGCCCACAACACCGGCGATGATGGTGCCGATGCCGATGACCCAGATGAAGAGCGAGATGCCACCTGTGATCTGCATGATCTTCACGTAATCCTCGATGGTGTTCCGGACCCAGATGGCGTTGTCATCCTTCGGGTCGAATACATGGCGTGCGGCCAGGGTACGCCGCACCTGCTCGGCGATCGCCTGTGACTCGGCCACATCGGCATCGCCCACGGTGAACATGATCTGGTCCAGTTCATTGCTGCCACCGAAGATCCGTTGCGTGGTGGTGATGGGCAGGTACACATAGCTCTCCTCGCGTTCACCACCACTATCGGTGTACGTGCCCACCACCTGGAAGGCGATGCCGTTCACGGTGACCCACTCGTTCAGCGGGTCCTTGCCCTCGAAGAGCTCTTCCTGCACCTTGCGGCCGATCACCGCCACCTTGCGGAACTGTTGCAGGTCGATCGTGTTGATGTAGCGGCCCTCCTGCATGGTGGTGTTCTCCAGGTAGGTATGGCCGGGGTGGACACCGCGTATGCTGAAGTTCGCGTACTTCTTCCTGTAGACGATGTTGGCGTTGCCGCCCCACATGTTGAAGCGGCCGGTATAGTGCTCCAGCTTCGGGATCGTCCGGCGCAGATGGTCAAGGTCCTCGTTCTCCAACCGGATGTAGCGGCCGGGTTGCATGCCTTTGTACGGTTTGGCGGTCAGGCCGCCCCAGATCCAGATGCTGTTCACGGCATCATCGCGAAAGGAATGGTCCACTCCATGCTTCAGGCCGTTCCCGGCTCCGAGCAGGAAGATCAACATGAAGATCCCCCAGAACACGGCGAAGCCGGTGAGCGCCGTCCGCAACTTGTTCTTGCGGATGGTGTCGAAGATCTCGCCCCAGTTCTCCCTATCGAACATCGGCGGACAGGGTGGCGGGGTCCAGGTGGGCGTTCTCGATCAGGCCGTCGCGCAGGTAGATCACGCGTTGTGTCTGTGCCGCCACTTCGCGCTCGTGCGTCACGATCACCACGGTGAGGCCCAGGTCTCGGTTCACGCGGGTCAGCAGCTCCATCACGTCCTGGCTGGTCTTGCTGTCCAGTGCGCCGGTGGGTTCGTCGGCCAGGATGATCTTCGGGCTGCTGATCAGCGCTCGAGCGATGGCGACACGTTGCTTCTGGCCACCGCTCAATTCGTTCGGCATGTGGTGCGCCCATTCACGCAGCCCCACCTTCTCCAGCATCTCCAGCGCGAGTTCGTTGCGCTTCCGGCGCGGCATGCCTTGGTAGTACAGCGGCAGCGCCACGTTCTCCATCGCGTTCTTGAAGGTGATCAGGTTGAAGCTCTGGAACACGAAGCCGATGTACTTGCTTCGGAGCTGGGCGTTCTCGGTCTCGTTCTGGCCCTTGATCAGCTGGCCGTCCAGCAGGTATTCGCCCTCGTCGTAGGTGTCGAGGATCCCGATGAGGTTCAACAAGGTGCTCTTTCCCGAGCCCGAGGACCCCATGATGCTGACCAGTTCACCCTGGCCGATGTGGAGGTCGATGCCCTTGAGCACCTGGAGGACGTTGGTGCCGGTATGGTAGGCCTTGCGGATCCCTTTCAGGTCGATCATCTCCTTCGCTCGCTGGTACGGGGCGAAGTTACCCGGCAGGTGTGCTCGGGCAGGTGCGCATACATGAGCGGTGGGCGATCGGGTTGAGCGGCCGCGGACCCCTTCACCCGTCCCGCCTGAACACGAGTTCGAAGAAGTTGCGGTCCACGTGCACCTCCTCCAACCGACCGTTGCGGTATGTGTAGTTGTTCACCTTGCCGTCCGGGAAATGAAGGCGGTAGGTACCCGGCCCGGTGTGCTGGAGCCGGCAGTGGCGCAACACGCTTTCCACGAAGACGCTCTGCTGTCCCACGGGTTCCTCGTAGTACATCCGCGCGGTGGTCCATTCCACCAGACCCTCGTGCACGAAATGTTCGTCGGGATGCACATAACAGGTCGCCGAATCCCTGTTCAGGTGGAAATGGCTGCTGTCGCGCACGTTCCCGTTCACCTTGACGTGGGAGTAACACTTCGACACGCCCCCGTTCATGTACTCGGTGCTCACCAGCGACCGGACCTGTTGCTTCCATAGGATGTCGAACTCGGAGAACGAGGACATCACGTAATGCGTTCGACCACCATCGACCTTGCGCTTCACGAGGATGCTGCCAACGATATCCTTGCCCTTCCAGATATCGAAACGGTGGTCCTGTGCAGAGCTGCCAAGCAGGAGCAGGCAGCCAAGGATGAGCCAGAATGGCCGCAGGAAGGTCGGTCCGACCGGCTTGTTGATCATCCGGGAGATACGGTGTGTGCAAGGTAGGGAGGTGCGAGGCATCGGCGATCAGGTTCTGAATGGAAGACAACCCACCTGACCGGAACCCCCATCCAAGAGCGTTCCCTTCCGTGTCCGGCGCCCGGCCGGGTCTTGTGTTTCCTTGAATGTCCTACACCGTTGTTCGTTGATGCCGACCACGGCGACCGTGGCTGCCTACCTTGGACGCATGATGAAAGGGATGCGGGTACCGGTCATGGTCGGGTCGTTGTTGACGATGACCGCTCAATGGGGAACATCCTGGGCGCAGACGAACATCGAGTTCCTGGGCAACCTGTCGTACCAGCAACTTCGTGGGAGTGACCTTTCGAACCTCTGGGGATATGCCGACGAAGAGGGGAACGAGTATGCCCTTGTCGGGGTGAACGGGACCTCGGGGATGACCGGCGGTCTCTCCATCGTTGACGTGACCGACCCGGGATCGCCGGAGGAGATCTATTTCCTGCCCGGCCCGGCCTCGATCTGGCGCGAGATCAAGGTGTGGGGCGATCATGCATACGTGACCACCGAGGCGGAGGATGGCGGCCTCGTCATCGTGGATCTGTCCCCCTTGCCGCAGAGCACCGATCTGCCGAGCACCGTTTGGTTCGACCCTGAATGGGACACCTCGCATTCCTTGTTCATCGACGAGAACGGGCGATTGTACATCCACGGTGCCAACGAAGGCAACGGTGGGGTGATCATGTACGATCTCACGGCGGACCCGATGTCGCCGGTACGCGTCGGCCAGTTCGATCAGTGGTACGTGCACGACAGCTTCGCCCGGGGCGACACCCTTTACGCCGCACATATCGTCAACGGTTTCTTCACCATCCTCGATGTGAGCGACCCGGCCGAACCGGTGTTGCTCGGGCAGCAGACCACGCCCAACAACTTCACGCACAACGTGTGGCTCGATGCGAGCGGACATCACCTGTACACCACGGACGAGCGTACGAACTCCTATGTGGCGGCCTATGATGTGAGCGATCCATCGGACATCCAGTTCCTGGACAAGTTGCGGAGCGATGGTGGGAGCGGGGCCATCCCGCACAACACCTATTGGCTCCCGGGGGAATATCTCGTTCAGAGCTACTACACCTATGGGGTGGCGATCTATGATTGTTCGGATCCAGGCAACCTGGTGGAGGTGGGCAGCTATGATACCTCCCCCCTGCAGGGTGATGGGTTCAACGGTGCGTGGGGGGTGTATCCCTTCCTGCCATCGGGCCGATTGCTGATCTCGGACATCCAGGAGGGTCTGTTCATCCTTGGCCCCACGTACGCGCGTGGCTGCCTGCTGGAGGGCACCGTGTCCAACAGTGCGAACGGTATCCCGGTCGCGCAGGCGGAGGTGCGGATCGTGGACACCGACGCGGTGGAGGTCACAGGTATCTCCGGTGCATATGGCGTGGGCACCTTGCAGCCGGGCACCTACGAAGTGTCCGTCAATGCGCCCGGCTTCTTTCCGCGCACCTTGAGCGGTGTGGTGCTGTCCACCGGCACGACCACGGAACTGGACATTGATCTTGATCCGCTGCCGACGTACGGGGTGAGCGGCATCCTGCGCACGCAGGGTTCACTGGCACCCGTTCCGGGCGGTGATGTCTGGCTGGCGAACGGCACCTACACCTTCCATGTTGAAAGTGCGTCCGACGGCAGCTTCGAATTCCCGGGCGTTTACGATGGGACCTACACGGTTGATATCGGCGCCTGGGGCTGGCATGGAGCGTGCCCAGCGGACCTGGTGATCGCGGGAAATGCGGTCGGCGGATGGACGATCGAACTGGAACAGGGCTATGCCGACGACTTCGCGCTGGACCTTGGTTGGGAGGTGACGGCCACGGCACCTCGCGGTGTGTGGGAGCGAGGGCGACCTTCGGGCACCACCTTCGAGGGAGCGCAGGCGAATCCCAGCGAGGACGTCCCTGATGATTGCCGCGACAAGGCCTTTGTGACGGGGAATAGCGGCGGCAGCCCGAGCAGCGCCGATGTGGACGAGGGTGGCACCACCTTGATCTCCCCGGTCTTCGATGCCACGGGCCTGGAGGATGCACACGTCCGTTACCATTACTGGTTCTTCGATGCCGGTGGGAACTCCGCACCGAACGACACCCTGACCATTTCCCTGACCAACGGCACCGATACCGTGGCGATCCAGCAGGTGCCGCCAGCGCAGAGTGCATCGGCCTGGCGGTTCAGCAACATCCGTATCGCTGATCATCTCGAACCGTCGGCCACCATGCGGCTCTTCATCCTCGCCGAGGACAAGGTCCCGAACGGTCACATCGTGGAGGCGGCCTTCGACGACTTCGAACTCGTTGCGAACGCCACGGTCGACCTCGTGGAGGACGATGGAATGGCTGGCCTGCGGATCTGGCCGGTGCCGAGCGCGGGTTCGTGCACCATCGCACTGCCCGAAGGCATGGATGGACGGGTCTGGATCATGGATGCGATCGGCAGGATCATCACCTCCGGCGCACGGACCCGCAATGGGCGCTACGATACCACTACCGAACTTGGGAACGGCAGCTACTTCGTGCGCGCCGTCACCGACGACGGCAGGACCCACACGGGAAGGATCGAGATCTTGCGATAAGGATCACCGCCGCTTCTGGGGCGCGCTGGTATCGCAGTTCTCCTTGATCAACTTGTCCACTTCGGGCACACCGCCCAAGGCCTTGGCCAAGGTCAGGTCCTCGCAAGCCTTCACGCGGTCGCCCTTCTTGATCCGGAGCAGGGCCCGCGTCCGAAGAGCGAAGGCATTGGAAGGGTAGAAGCGCAGGCTCCGTTCGATGTCGTTCCATGCCTCCTCCTCCTCACCAAGCATCATCCGCACATAAGCCCGGTTGCTGAGGGCCACGGGTTCATCCTTGTCCATGCTCAGCGCCTCCTGGATCATCTTCAAGGCCTCGTCATAGCGCCCGAGCATGGTCAGTTCGAAGCCCCGGTTCGTCCAATGGCCCACCTGGGCAGGTTCCACCACGCACAATTTCTCCAGGATCCGGAGCGCATCGGCATGCCGCCCTTCCTGGTCGTACAGACGTGCCAGGGTCTTCATCGCTTCCAGGTCATCCCCCACGCCGGCCAGTCCTGCTTCCAGGTCCTCGACCGCGGTGGGCACCTTCTTCATCTCGCTCCGTGCCAGGCCGCGCACCAGGTGGGCTTGCGCCTTCAGCATCGGCCCAGCGGCCCGTTCGATGGCCTTCGTGGCATGTTCCTCGGCCCTTGATGGGTCCTGTGCCCGCAGGGAGTACAGGGCCCTTTGGTAGTGCCCGTTCGCATTGGTGCTGTCCTTCGCCAGCGCCGCATCCACATCCTGCACGAAGCGATCGTTCCGCTCCATCATGTACCAGGCTTTCGCCCGTGCCAGCAGGGTGTAGGCGCTGGGCTCCGCCTTCACGGCCTTCTCGTAGTACTCCAGCGCGCGCTGTGGTTTCTCCAGCTGCAGCATGGAATCACCCTTCATGACGAGGATGCGCGTCTCACCCGATTGGGCGGAAGCCTGCATTGCAAGGAGTAGGACGGCGAGCGGGAGAATGGTGCGGGCCAGCACGCCGGTTTGGTGGAAGTGTCGCATCGACAATGGGCAAAAATACAAGGTCAGCGCCGGGTAAGCGCAAGACCAGTGCCACACTATCAACTACCGGGTGTGGGGGATGGCGTCCAGCCCAACGGTCCGGCCCGCCAGCAGCAGGAAATGTCCGGCCATGGCCACCATGGCCCCATTGTCGGTGCAATAGAGCGGTGGGGGTACGTAGGCGCCCCAGTCTTCGCGTTCGGCGAGCGCCGCGAACTGGGTGCGCAGGGCGGAGTTCGCGCTTACGCCCCCGCTCATGGCGATGTGCTGCACATCATGCAGGCGGGCGGCTTTCTGCACCTTGCGTAGGAGCACGTCCACAATGCTTTGCTGAAGGGAAGCGCACAGATCGCCGAGTTCTTTCTCGATGAAGGCGGGATCGTCCCGGAGGCCACGCTGCACCAGCAGGTTGAAGGCGGTCTTGATCCCGCTGAAGCTGAAGTCCGTTCCGGGGACCTGGGGCATGGGCAACTTGAATCGCCTCGGGTCCCCGCCGGAGGCATGCCTATCGATGAGCGGCCCACCGGGATAGGGCAGTCCGAGCACTTTCGCCGCCTTGTCGAAGGCTTCCCCGGCGGCATCGTCCACCGTGGTGCCGATCACCTTCATGTCGAGCGGTCCGTTCACCAGGACGAGCAGGGTATGTCCGCCGCTCACGGTAAGGTTCAGGAAGGGGAAGGGTGGGATGGGGCGGTCCTTTCCGTCCTGAATGAAATGGGCGAGCACGTGCGCCTGCATGTGGTCCACACCCAGCAGGGGAATGCCCAGTCCCTGTGCCAGTGAGCGGGCGAAGCAGGTTCCCACGAGCAAGGCACCGATGAGCCCAGGACCCTGGGTGAAGGCCACGGCGCTCAACTCCCTGCGGTCCACTCCAGCCTGGCGAAGGGCCGTGTCCACCACCGGAACGATGTGCTCCTGGTGCGCCCGGCTCGCCAGCTCCGGTACCACGCCACCCCACTGGGCATGCACCTCCTGGCCCGCCACGACATTGGAGCGCAACCGACCATCGACCAGGACGGCAGCGGCGGTCTCGTCACACGAGCTTTCGATCCCGAGCACGATGAGCGGTGGGGGCATGCGGCTACTTTTGGGCACAAGGCCCGCTTCTTGCAGAAGTCGGCAAAACTAAAGGGCTGGCGGCGCGCGACATATATCGATGGACCGGCAGGGTCCTCCGGTGGATCGGCATCCTCATCGGTGCGGCCTTCCTCCTGTTCCTGGTGATGGCGGTGTTGCTGCTATGGTCGCCTGTGCAGACCCGGGTGGTGGGCTGGCTCAGCGAAAGGGCATCGGAAGAGCTCGGTACCGAGGTGCGCATCGGCCGGGTGGCGATCTCGTTGAAAGGGCAACTGGTCCTGGAGCGCCTGTTCGTGGCCGACCTGGATGCGGATACCCTGGTCTCCGCTGCATCGATGCGGGTGAAAGGGCTGCGGATCCATCCAGGGGCACACCTGGTGAGCATGTCGGGCTTCGACCTCGAGGATGTCCGGTTCCGCCTCCGAACACCCGTCGGGGGAACGAAGAGCAACCTCACCCTGCTTCTGGAGCGGCTCGGTGAAAGCGATACCACGAGCGCTGGTGCGGATTGGACGATCCGATGCACACGCTTCAACATCGAGGAGATGCACTTCTCCTTCGACAACGAGAACGTGCCACGCATCCCCTTCGGGGTGGACCTGGAACATGTGGGGGTGACACATGCCCACATCGCCGGGCGCGGTCTCGAAGTGGTCGGTGATTCGATAGTGGCCGACCTGAACAGGCTGCGGTTGGTGGAGCAGGGAGGCTTGGAGGTCACCGAATTGAGCGGTCGCACTGCGGTGAGCGGAAAGGGGATCGTGATCCAGGACCTTCGCCTGCGCACACCGGCTTCGGCGGCCGATGGCGAGTTGCGCTTCATCACCGAGAGCTGGCGGGACTACAACGCGTTCAACGAGAAGGTGATGATGCGCGCGGACCTGGACACGGCGCACGTCGACTTCGCGGACATCGCCCTCTTCGCTCCCGGCCTGGAGGGGATCAAGTACCCGATCGATGTGAGTGGCCGCATCCGTGGGACCATCGCAGACCTGAAGGGCAGGAACATGCGTATCGCCTTCGGCCAGCGCTCGCGGTTCTCCGGTGCAGCGGAACTGAGCGGCCTGCCGGACATCATGAACACCTTCATGGTGCTCGACATCGATGAGCTAACGACCGATCCGGATGACCTCAGTGGATTGCCCGTTCCTCCATTCACTTCGGGGGATAAGCTTGCTCTGCCCGCGGAGCTGTACAAGCTGGGCCGCATCGGCTTCAGCGGGAACTTCACCGGATTCCTGCGCGCCTTCACCGCATACGGGACGACCACCACGCAACTCGGTGTGCTGAACACCGACGTGAGCTACGACCGCGATACGTTGAGCAATGTCTTCACCATTGCCGGACGCGTGGTCACACCGGGATTCGACCTCGGCCCGTTGACCGGAACGAGCACGCTTGGTCCTCTTGCGGCGAACCTCCGCCTGAAGGCGAGCGGGCTCAGTTTCCGGACCGCCAAGGCGGATCTCGAAGGGACTTTCCCGATGATCACGGTCAACGGACGCAGCATCTCGGGCATCACCGCGAACGGTCGACTGGAGCGCAACCTCTTCAACGGGGCCTTGAGCGTGGCCGATGAGAAACTGAAGTTGCGCTTCGAAGGACTCGCCGACCTGCGGAAGAAATGGCCCCAGGTGGACTTCAGTGCGCAGGTGGATCACATGGACCTGCGTGCGTTGGGCTTCGTTCCCACGCCGGGGTACAACTCCCTGAAGATGGACATCACGGCGGCCGGTCGCTTCAGCCCGGACAGCCTTTTGGGTTCGCTGAGCGCGCGGGACATCTCCTATTGCGTGGGTGAAGTGGACCATGAACTGGGCGACATCACCCTGCGCAGTGGTCGCGGATCGGGCAGGAACATCGTGGAACTGGACGCGGACTTCGCCACTGCCCGGGTCGAGGGACTCTTCCAGCCGACGCACCTGCCGGCCTTGATCACGAACACCGTGTACAGCGTATTCCCATCGCTTGGCAATGAGGTGGACTACCGACAGGCAGAACAACACTTCTCCTTCTCGGTGGTCGCACGCGATGCGGACGCCGTGCTGGCTCTTGTGATGCCGAAGTTGCGGGTGGCATCGGGCACCTCGTTCACTGGTTCGTTCGACAGCCGGGCCTTCGATGTGGACCTGTCCGCACGCATCCCCTGGATGGAATACGGCGACCTGCGGTTGGACAGCGTGGATGTGATGACGGAGAAGACGGTGGACGTCCTCGCCTTCGCGGTGCGGAGTACGCGTCAGACCTACCGGGACAGCATGTGGTTCGTTGGTTCCGAGGTGACCGGCCTGGCCTACCAGGACGAGGTCGAGCTTTCCGCGGGATGGGCCGGTTCCAACAGTGGCACCAACGGCCGCGTGGATGTCCAGGGACAGGTTAGGGGGCTGCGATCCGTCGATCTCGACCTGCTTCCCAGCACACTTCACCTTGGCCGCGGGAATTGGCACAACAAGGAGGTCGCGCACATCGTCATCGACTCGTCGACGGTGGTGGTGGACACCTTGACCCTGGAGAACGGTGGGCAGCAGGTGGCGGTGAGCGGACTGATGACCAGGGATCCCGGCGAGGCCTTGCTGTTCGCCATGCACGACGTCGACCTCGTCAACTTCGAACCGCTGATGGAAGGCCCATCGATCGCGGGAAAGGTGAGCGGTGACGGTCGCTTGTATGACCTGTACGGCACGCCCTATCTGGAGAGCTACCTCTGTGCGGACAGTGTTCGCGTGGAGGACAAGCCGGTCGGGGATATCCGGTTCCATGCGGACTGGTCGGAGGAAACGGGATCGGTCGCCCTGTCGGGTGAGCTGACACGGGGGCCCTTGAAGGCGCTCGACTTCGTGGGACGCATGCAGCCGAAGCAGGAGAACAAGCTGGATGTCGACCTTGTGTTCGATCACTTCGACCTCACCTTCATCGATCCCTATCTCCCGGAAGGCATCAGCGACATACAGGGCATGGTCACGGGCACGGTGGATGTGAGCGGCAACCTGGCAGAACCGCTGGTGAACGGTGTGGTGGACCTGCAGGACGCCGGGCTCCGGATCGACTACCTCAACACCCTGTACACCTTTTCGAACGAGGTGAAGATCGCACCGGACATGTTCGCCCTTGACCTCGTGACCGTCAAGGATGAGGAGGGGAACACGGGCCGGATCGGCGGGACCATCCTGCACAACGGTCTGAAGGATTGGAACTTCAACGTGTGGGGTACCGTCAGGAACCTGATGGTGTTGAACACCACGGTCGCCGACAACTCATTGTACTACGGGAAGGCGTTCGCCAACGGTGACGTCGAGGTGAGCGGAAGCGTGGACAGGCTGGAGATAAGTGTGGACGCATCGACCGGTCCCGGGACCGACATCCACTTCCCGGTCGGTGGCAGCACCGAGGTCTCCGATGTCGGCTTCGTGCGTTTCGTGTCGCAGGACAGTTCGGCCACGGACGAGGAGGAAGTGGACCTCACGGGCATCGCGCTTGACTTGAATGCACGGGTGACGCCTGATGCGCACTTCGAGCTCATCTTCGACCCGACCATCGGTGACGTGATGGCGGGTCGCGGTCAGGGCGACATCGAAATGACCGTGAGCCCGACCGGTGAGTTCCGGATGCGCGGCCAGGTGGAGGTGACCGAGGGGGATTACCTCTTCACCCTCCGCAACGTGGTGAACAAGCGCTTCGAAGTCGTGCCGGGAGGTCGGATCGTCTGGTACGGGGATCCCCTCGACGCACAGCTCGACATCCAGGCACAATACCGGGTGCGTGCGCCGCTCTACGACATCATGTTCGAGAAGAACGACGCCTACAAGAAGCGGGTGCCGGTGGATGTGGTGATGCAGTTGCGTGAGAACCTGATGAACCCCGAGATCGGCTTCGAGGTGCGCATGCCCACCGTGGACGATGACATCCGCACCCGTGTGAACAGCGTGCTCAGCACCGAACAGGAACGGAACCGACAGGTCTTCGCGCTGATCGTCCTGAACCGCTTCGTCCAGCCACAGAGCCTTGCGGGCAGTGGAACGCCTGGCAGTGGTGGCAATGTCGTCGGCACCACCGGATTCGAGTTGCTGAGCAACCAGGTCAGCAACTGGCTGTCCAAGTTGAGCGATGCGTTCGATCTGGGGGTGAACTACCGGCCGGGCGACAACATCACCCAGGATGAACTGGAGGTCGCCATGAGCACGCAACTCTTCAACGAGCGCCTGCTGCTCACGACGAACGTCGGGGTGAGCACCGGCGCCCAGACCAGCACGAACAACAGCGGCCTCATCGGTGATTTCCAGCTGGAGTACCTGCTCACACCGGAGGGGCGTCTGCGGGCGAAGGCATTCAGTGTGAGCAACGACCGCAACCTCAACCGATCCGACCAGGCGCCGACGACGCAGGGTGCGGGTGTGGCCTACCGCGAGGAGTTCCGGAACTGGGACGAACTGTGGCAGAAGTTGAAGAACAACTTCCGTCCGGCGAGCAAGGACCGCGTCTTCGACTGATCAGCCCTCGTCCAGGCCGAGGTGGTGGCCCAGCTTGCGCTTCTTGGTGAGCAGGTAATCACGGTTGTGCGCGTTGGCCTTGATCTCGATCGGCAGGTTCTCCACGATCTCAAGACCATAGCCCACCAGGCCTGTCCGTTTGCGCGGATTGTTGGTGAGCAACTTCATCTTGCGCACACCCAGGTCGTGGAGGATCTGCGCCCCGACACCATAGTCGCGTGCGTCCATGTCGAAGCCGAGCATCAGGTTCGCTTCCACCGTGTCCGCGCCCTGTTCCTGCAGCTTGTATGCCTTCAGCTTGTTCAGCAGGCCGATGCCGCGACCTTCCTGTTGCATGTAAACGATCACACCCTTGCCCGCCTGCTCCACGAGTTCCATCGCGCGGTGCAATTGCGGACCGCAATCACAACGGCATGATCCGAAGATGTCGCCGGTGACACAGGAGGAGTGGACACGCACGAGCACCGGTTCATCAAGGTCCCATTCGCCCTTCACGAGCGCGAGGTGCTCATCTCCCGTGGTGTTCTGCTTGAAGGCGATCAGCCGGAAGTCCCCATGTTCGGTCGGCAGTTTCACCTCCACCTGGCGTTCCACGAGGCGTTCGGTGCGCATGCGGTAGGCCACCAGGTCCTCGATGCTGATGAGCTTCAATCCGAACTGTTCCGCGATCCCGCGCAACTGGGGCAGCCGGGCCATGCTGCCGTCGTCGTTCAGGATCTCCACGATCACACCGGCCGGTTCGAAGCCGGCCAGTCGCGCGAGGTCCACTGCCGCTTCGGTATGTCCGGTGCGCCGGAGGACGCCACCATTGCGGGCCTTGAGCGGGAAGATGTGTCCGGGACGTGCCAGATCCTCCGGCTTGCTCGCAGGGTCGATCAGGGCGGCCATGGTCTGTGCCCGGTCCCATGCGCTAATGCCGGTGGTGGTGCCGCGCCCTTTCACGTCCACGCTCACGGTGAAGGGCGTTTCGTGCAGGGCGGTGTTGTCCCGTACCATCAGGTCAAGCCCCAGTTCCTCGCAACGCGCCTCGGTGAGCGGTGCGCAGATGAGGCCACGGCCGTGCCTGGCCATGAAGTTGATCACCTCGGGCGTGGCGTTGCGGGCGGCGGTGAGGAAGTCGCCCTCGTTCTCCCGGTCCTCGTCATCCACCACGATGACCACCTTGCCGGCGCGGATGTCGGCGATCGCATCCTCGATGCTGTCGAAGCTGTCCTTCATGAGCGTTCCAGGCCGCGAATTTACACCCGGGCGACGGGCTGGTCCATCGCCTCGGCCACGCGACGGGTCGAGCGGGCCAGCAGTTCCTCCAATTGGGCCGCGCTGCGCTCCCAATCGAACCGGGTGCGCACGAACCGCGAACCCGCTTCGGCAAGCCTGTCGCGTTCGGCCGCATCGTCGAGGAGCCGCAGGATGTGGTCGGCGTAGTCCTTGGGGCTCTGGCCGATGAGGATGCTCTCCCCGGGTACGGCCCGCACCGCATTGTTGGCCAGTGAGCTGGTGATGCAAGGCATGCCCATGGCCATGGCCTCCAGCAGCTTGTTCTGCAGCCCGGTCCCGATCTGCATCGGGGCGATGAAGATGCGAGCTGCGGCATAGGAATGCCGGATGTCCTTGACCCAGCCGCTCACCTCGATGCGCGGATCGTTCCTGGCCAGTTCGCGCACCTCTGCGCTCGGGTCGACACCGGAGATGAGCAGGTTCGTCCCCGGACGGTGCGCATGCACGAGCGGAAGCACTTTACGCACCAGATAGAGCACACTATCGATGTTCGGCGGATAGTTCATGTTACCCGTGAACACCAGATCGTACTTCTTCTCCAAGGGCTGCGGGGCGAAGTGGGTGGTATCCACGCCGTTCGGGATCACGGTCACCCGGTCGCGCAAGGGGTGGTACAGCAGGTCCCGGTCCTGTTCGCTGATGATCACCGTTTCATCGAAGAGGTCGAACATCAGGTTCTCGTAGCGGATCAGCCGGCGTGTCTCGGTCTGGAAGAGCGGCCGCAGGTAGAAGGGGGCATTGCGCGTACGACGCTCCATACCCTTGGACAGGGTGTCCATGTAATCGAGCGTCTTGGGCAGGGTGGGGTGGGACCGCAGGTACTCGGTGGTGCGCACCAGCTGGCAGAGGACGGCATCCGGGCGATGCTCACGGATCACCCGGTCGATGATGCGCTGGGCCGAGCGATGGTGGAAGTAGGCCACCTGGAAGGGAAGACGGGAGAAGATGGCGGTGGCCAGTTTGAGCAGGATGCGCCAGCGTGGTACGCGGATCACCTCGATGTGCGCACAGAACTTCCGCAGGTGTTCGATGTGCGCCGGATCGGTCGGGCCGTCGCTCAGGCAGCAGAGGATGATGCGGTCGCGTTCGGCCAGCCTGGCGATCAGGTGGTGGGCCCGCAACTTATCGCCCTTCTCGAGTGGATAGGGGACGCGGGAAAGCAGCACCAGGAGCTTCATGCCTTGCGCAATCGTTCGTAAAGGTCCACGAGGTCCTTCACGATCCGCTCATCGGCATAGCGGGTCTCGATGAGCTTGCGGGCCTCCGTTCCGATCATGCGCATAAAGTCCGGTGCCTCGTCCAGGGAGATGATATGCTGTGCGAACTCGTTCGCGTTGCGGGCGATGAGGATGTTCAATCCTTCGGTATGGTCGATCCCTTCAGCACCGATCGGCGTGGAGATCACGGGTTTGCCAAGCGCCATCCCCTCGATGATCTTCACGCGCATGCCGCCCGCGGAGAACAGGGGGACCACCATCACCTGCCTGTCCCGCATGAAGTTCTGGGCGTTCTTCACCCTGCCGCGGATCGTCACACCCTGGATCTCGGCCTTCAGGAGGTCGGCCGGCATCTTGTTCCCAGCAAGGTCCAATCGGGCATCGGGCCGCTGGCGGAGCACCTTTGGCCAGACTTCACTCAACAGCCAGCGGATCCCCTCCTCATTCGGCAGCCAGTCCATGCTCCCCAGGTGGAAGAAGGTCACCTTGCCCGACTTCTTCGGTTGCTCCACCAGGTATTCCGTAGGCTCAACAGCGAAGGGGATCGTCGCGATGGGGGTGCGCGTACCGTGCTGGGCGAAATGCTCTGCATCGGAGGGGCTGATCGCTGCGACCGCGTCGACACGGTCCAATACGGCCATCTCGTACTCCTCGAGCTGCTTGGCAAGGAACTTCCGGTAGGGCCGCTTGAGGATGTTCTTCTCGCCCGTTGCGATCCGACCCTGGATCACATGTTCCAGGTTATGTGAGCGGAGGACGATCGACGCGTTCGAATACCGGCGGATGGTCGGTATGTAGGGGGTCATGAAGAGGCTCTCGAGCTGCACCACGTCGAACTTCTCCTCGGAGAGCAGGCGGATCAGCCGGATGTCCACGTCCGGGCTGAAGAAGCGGCTGATGTTGTAATTGTCCGCGGTGAGCAGGTCGGTGAAGGCGTCCACGATGTTCACGCTCGTATCCACGTACACATCCTCGATGCGCGTGCTGGTCCTGTACTCCTCGGGCAGTTGGTCCGGGTCCAGGGCGTTCTTCGGGGTGCTGATGCAGAGCACCTTCACGGAATGGCCGGCCGCGAGCAGGCCACGGGTCAGGTTGTGCATCGCCTTGCTGCCACCATCGATGGGTGGATAAGGCGGCTTGTTACAAAGCTGGAGGATGCGCATGGCCGCGGCGGAACCAGGAACGGAACCGTTCCCAGCCGCGATAATACGCATCGGCATCGAAGAGGGGGCTGTCCGTTGTGGCCTTCCAGGTGAGCAGGGCGGCGATGGGGATGAGCACCATGGAGCTGACCCACATGCCGGGCCAGGGCCCGAAGGCACCGGAGATCACGAGCTTCTCGGTGCTGAAGGAGACGATGTGGAAGATGAGGAAGAAGATGATGGCGAAGACCACGGGTAGACCCATGCCGCCCTTGCGGATGATCGCGCCCAATGGCGCGCCGATGAAGAAGAAGATCAGGCAGGCCAGTGCCAGCATCCGCTTTCGGTGCCACTCGATGCCGAAACGTGCGATCTGCTCCTCGCGGCTCTCCCTTTCGTTCGCGGTCTGGTCCAGGAAGCTGATGTTGCTGCGGACCATGTTCATCGCCACCTCATGGCTGTTCCTCAACTGTTCCGCGGTGAGGTCCTCGGTGGTCGGTCGAAGGGTGTAGTTCAACAGGAGGCCGGGATGTGGGGCGTTCTTGCGGATGATGGCGAATCCGTTGGCCAGGTGGTCGCGTTGCTCTTCCGTTCGCTTGCCGAACTGGCGCCGGAGGCTGTCCATTCCGATCTCGAGCTGGGCTGAGGAGAGCATCTTGTAGTGGTCCTTGAACAGGTCGCGATCGGTCCGGTCAAGGCCCAGGCCGGTGAGGTCCAGCCGTATCTCGTCCACCCGGAAGGTGCCCCGCATCAGCGGATACTTGCCACGGTCCTTCGCAGGCGAGCGTTCGTCGTAGAAATGCCCGTCCTCCAGGATCAAGAGCAGGTATTCCCCGGCCTTGCTGCGCTGCATGGTGCCCTTGCGCGCACGCAGCACGGTGCGGTTCCCCTGGAAGGGCGTGCGATGATCATAGATCAGTACGTCATGCAGGGTGCCATCCTGGTCCTTCTGCATGGCGCGGATGCTGAAGCCGTCGATACCATTGTAGAAGATGCCCGGCTGGAGATTGAGCGCCGGCTTCTTGCGCGTGACGTCCCAGAGCAGCGAGTGGAAGCGCAGGTTCGCCACGGGCAGGATGTTATTGCTGAAGAAATAGGAGGCCGTGGCCAGGCCCGAGACGAAGACCACCAATGGGAAAAGGATCCGTAAG
>JAGQVR010000258.1 GCA_020437875.1 Flavobacteriales bacterium | reverse complement strand
GATCCTGCCAAAGCCGGGTGCGGATGGCATCTACTACATGATCCACGGCACCTTGGACAACGAGCAGACCCTGACGGCGCAATACCTCTACCTCTCGGTGATCGACATGAGCCTGAACGGTGGGTTAGGAGCGGTGACCATCAAGAACCAAGTTCTCATTGATGATGCGTTGAACGAAGGCAAGATCACTGCCGTGCGCCATGCGAATGGTCGCGATTGGTGGGTGTTCTGCCACAAGGCGTTCAGCAATGTCTATTACCGCTTGTTGGTCACACCGAGCGGGGTAAGCGTGGATGGCACCCAATCCATTGGTACATATCGACCCGAAGATGCAGGACAGACCTGCTTCTCGCCCGACGGCTCGAAGTACGCCTATTACTGGGGGATCGAGGACCTGGACATCTACGACTTCGACCGCTGCACGGGTCTCTTCTCCGATCCGGTGCATATCGCCATTGATGATTATAACACCTCTGGTGGCGTGGCCTTTTCTCCCGACAGCCGGTACCTCTACGTGTCCTCCGTGCTCGATGCGTACCAGTTCGATGCCGAAGCGCCGGATGTGGTTGCTTCCATGGCACACATCGCGCATTGGGATGGCTTCTATTCCCCGTTCGATCCGTTCGCGACCTTGTTCGAGCTATCGCAGCTCGCCAACGACGGCAAGGTGTACATGAGCACGGGTAACTCCACCTTCCACCTGCATGTGATCCACGATCCGGATGCGGGTGGCCTGGCGTGCAACATGGAGCAACACGGTGTGGAGTTACCTGTGTGGTTCAGCAACTCCCTGGCCAACCACCCCAACTACCACTTGGGTCCGGTGGATGGCAGCGTCTGCGACAGCCTGGGCATTAACTTGGGTGTGGCTGAGGCAGTGGTGCAACAAGCCCTACAGGTGTACCCCAACCCGAGCGCGGGGGTGTTCACGTTGCAGTATGCCGCGCAGCCTGAGGCAGGCGTGCTGGAAGTGCGCGACCTGGCGGGCAAATTGATGTTGCGCGAGCGCCTTCCCGCTTGGAGCCAGGTGCATCATGTGGCCTTGGAGCATGCTGCCGGTTTATACAACTGCCAACTGGCTTGGGGCGACCAGCGGGTAAACACCAGAATAGTCGTAGTACCATGAGGAATGGGCGGCGTGAAGGAGTGAAGAAGCGAAGAGGCGCGGGTCAACGCTTCGTCGCGTATGCTGCATTCGCCTTGGTGTCGTGCATGTGCTGGGCGCAGGCACCAACGATCAAGCCTCCAACAACCAACAACCAACCCCTCAACCCCACCACCCTCGCCGTCGTCCTGGCCAACAAGCCCGAGCGCTTCACCCAGGAAGAATGGCTTCACATGATGGAGAAGCCAGTACACCGGAGCCTCTACCCCTTGTTCGTGACCCAAGCCATGCTGGATACGCTGGATGCCACGCAGTTGGATCGGCGGTTCCAGTATCAGATAGAGCGAACGCAGGGCCGGTAGCTGGGTGGTCCAGACACGCCAAGCTCAGCCAAAGCCCGCCACGGACCGGGGACTATCTTTGGCCGCTTCCGATGAACGTAGCCGAAGCCAGCCTCAACGGCACCCTGCGCACCATTCTCGTGCTGGTGGTGGTCTGGTGGGTGCTCCGCCTGGTCCTGCGCTACCAGAACAGCCGCAACGCCCCGCCCGCGCAGCGCACCAACGAACCGCAGCGCCCCCAGGGCGAGGTGCGCATCGAGCGGCCCGGTGAGGACGGCCGGTCCGGCGGTCCTTCCTCCGGCAACATCGTCGACGCCGACTTCGAGGAGATCAAGTAACGATCACCACCCATGAACAACCTTCCCTGGAAACGCCTGCTGCCCGTGGTGGTGGCGGTGGCCTTCTTCTACGCGCTCTGCCTCACCTACTTCAGCCCGGTGCTCGACGGCAAGGGACTGGTGCAACACGACATCAAGCAGTGGAAGGGCATGGCCCAGGAGATCAACGAGCACCGCGACGCCACCGGCGAGGAAGCGCTCTGGACCGGCAGCATGTTCAGTGGCATGCCCGCCTACCAGATCATGGTGAAGTGGACGGCCAACCTGCTCTTGGTGGTGGATGATGCCTTCCACGGCTTCCTACCGCGCCCGGCCAACTTCCTCTTCCTCTACCTGCTGGGCATGTACGTGCTGCTGCGCATCCTCAAGGTGGATCCGTGGCTCAGCGTGGTGGGCGCGGTGGCCTTCGCCTTCAGCAGCTACTTCTTCGTGATCCTCCCCGCAGGCCACACCAGCAAGGCCAACGCCATCGGCTACATGCCGCTGGTCTTCGGCGCCATGTACCTGCTTTACCGCGGTGACAAGTGGACGGGAGCGGCGCTGCTGGCGCTCTTCCTCGGGTTGGAGGTGATGATGAACCACGTGCAGATCACCTACTACCTCTCCATGCTGCTCGTGCTCTTCGGCCTGGCCGAGGCGGCGCGTGCGGTCCGCGCGAAAGCGCTCCCGGACTTCGCCATGCGTTCCGGGCTCGGCGTGGTGGCGGTGGGGCTCGCGCTGCTCTGCAACCTCGGGATGTTGTGGAGCACCCTGGAATACGGCAATTACAGTACGCGCGGCAAGAGCGAATTGACCATCCTGCCCGGCGGCGCCAAGGATGAAGGGCTGCGCACCGCCGGCCTCGACCGCGACTACGTGACGCAATACAGCTACGGCAAGCAGGAGTCCTTCACCTTCCTGGTGCCCGATACGAAGGGGGGCGCCACGGGCATGATCGGCAACGGTGCCGAGGTGGCCAAGGCCGATCCACGCCTGCGCCAGAACATCGCCCAGATGAACCGCTACTGGGGCGACCAGTACAGCACCGCAGGTCCGCAATACGCGGGCGCCATCATCGTGGTGCTCATGCTCCTCCTCCTCCTCCAGGCCGAAGGGCGTGACCGTTGGTGGGTGGCGGGGTCGCTGGTCTTCATCCTGCTGCAGGTGGGCATCGCCAACGCAGCACCGTTCGACGAGTTGGACAATACCGTTCAGGTGATGGGCATCAAGGCCTCGCTCCTCGCCGGAGCGTTGCTCATCATCTACCTGCTGGCGGGACTGGTGCTGGTGAGCGATGGCCTCTTGTACGCGCTCTTCAGCGCCCTGCTGCTCACGTTGCTGCTCTCCTGGGGCCGCAATCACATGCCGCTCACCGACTTCTTCCTGGAGCACGTGCCGGGCTACGACAAGTTCCGTTCGGTGACGATGATCCTGGTGGTCCTGGCGCTTGCGGTGCCGGTGATGGCCATGCAATACCTCGATCGCCTGCTGAAGAGCGGTGGTTGGGACAAGGTGATGGAGAAGCGCGCGATGATCGGTGTGGGCGCGGTGCTCGTGTTATTGCTCGCGATGGCGGTGATGCCTGACAACCTCTTCAGCTTCATCAGCGATCAGGAGAAGGCCATGCTCACCGAGCAGGCGGAAAGCTCCCCCGGGATGGAGTCGCAGATCGCGCTCTTCGTGGACAACCTGAAGGAGGTGCGCATCGGCATCTTCACGGCGGACGTCTGGCGCAGCTTCGCCTTCGTGCTGGCTGCGGGGATCCTGCTCTTCCTCTTCGGCCGCAAGGTCGTTGGCCGCGTGGTGCTCATCGCAGGACTTGGCGTGCTGGTGTTGCTGGATCAATGGGTCGTGGACAAGCGCTACATGCACAACGAGAAGGAGCGCGGCCGCTACGTGCAGTGGGCGGACCTCGATGAACTGAGCAAGCCTTTCGCACCGACCGAAGCGGACAAGGCCATCCTCGAAGCGGAGTGGAAACCGGGCATGGATGAGGCGCACCAGGCCGTGGTCGCGCGCCTGAAGGAAGAGCGCCAGCATGAGA
>JAGQVR010000257.1 GCA_020437875.1 Flavobacteriales bacterium | reverse complement strand
CGTTCCCGTGCTGCTGGTAGTGGAACTCCACCTCCTCGTTCACCTCGCCCTGGGGGCTGGTCCGAACGGGTACGAAGCGGCGGTCGTGGTAGTTGATCATGGGGCGAAGGTCGGGGGCGGGGAGGGTAGTTGGGTCCAAGGCATAGCGCCTTGCTCACCCTCACTGTTTCAGGACCTTGACCCGCCTCACGCGTTCGCCGTCCCCGACCTCAAGGAGGTACAGGGCACCCGGAAGGAAGGACAGGTCGATCGTGGCCGACCCATCACCGGAACAGGTTCCTGAGCCGACCACCCGGCCATCCAGGGCGCGGAGCAGGAAGGGTGCGCTGGCTGGTGCGCCCTGCATATGGAACTGACCCGTAGTAGGACTGGGGAATACGTGGATCGCTTGCTCCGTCCATTCCGGAACCGAAACGTTCGAGTAGCAAGGACAATCATCGCTGGGTACGATGTAGTTGGCGGAGTCCACGGGCACATGGCATACCAACCGGTCCATCCAGCAAACCTCCCCAACGATCGTTCGCTCCAGGAAGCCTTGCTCACCGCCCACGCCTTCGATGAACGATCCGATCGGCTGGAAGTTGAAACGCCTATGGGGCCCATCGTTCAGCCAGAGGGTATCGATCGAACCGACGGTCTTCCCGCTGCCGTACCGGTAGGTATCCGGGTAGGGGCCTACACCCACGGAGAAGTCATAGAACAGGTAGGTGAACGCTGAGGGCGGGTACTTGATATACACGCGCCGCTCGGTCGTATCCTCCCGCAGAAAGGCCACCAGTTCCTCGAAATGGTAGTTCACATAACTCTGATCCGGATAGAGGATATCGGTGTGTGCCTTTCTACCCGTCCTGCGCAGCACCTGGTACGTCGTGTCGTTGAACAGGGTGTCCCCAGCCAGGTAATACCGGAAGCACTCATACTTCCCCGTATTGGGACCCATCGATGCGCAGGCATGCTCATCCTGCCAGCTGGCGTTGGGCTTCAAGAGCGGGACGTAGGCCTGCGCGGAGACCAGCATGGGTGCCATGACCAACGCCATGATGGATATGCCCCTGAGGCCGCGCATTGCTTCATGTGAAGTTAGCGCAACTGCAGGTCATGCAGGTGGTTGGCCATTTGCACGAAGCGGCGGTCGTGGTAGTTGATCATTGGGGCGAAGGTCGGGGGCGGGGGGGAAATGGGATAGGGCCAGAGGCGCTTGAAGGCCAGCAGGCCGCCCACCGTTCATCACACGGCCTACCGCTGCCTTGATGCCCTTCACCGGTGGTTGTTCCGGACGCGGTGCCTCGGATGGTGGGCCTACTTTCCAACCCGTACCCATTCCTGTTCACCCATGAGATCGTTCCTGCTGCTCGCGTTCCTGTCCTGGTGTTCCATGCCTTCAACCTGGGCGCAGACCACCTATGAAGTGCTGGTGAACAGCCGTGGTACCAATGCCGTGCACCGCTACGATGCCAACGGCAACTTCCTTGGCGAGTTCATCACTTCCGGCTCCGGGAACCTGGTCGGTCCGGAGCAGGTGCTCTTCCATCCCGATGGTTCGGTCCTGGTCACCGGCTTCGGCAATGGGGCCATCAAACGCTACGACGGTGTGAGCGGTGCCTACCTGGGGGATTTCTCCACCGGCTACGTGCTCGACACGCCCTCCAAGATGTCCATCGGGCCGGACAGCCTGATCTATGTGACCCAATGGGGCAGCGTACAGAAGAAGGTGGTGCGCTTCGACCTGAACGGCGACTTCGTGGACGAGTTCACCAGCATCGACACGCCCAACGGGCTGGGCCATTTCTGGGACGCACAGGGCCGATTCTACCTCTCCGTGTACGGCAACGGCGCCACCGGTACCGTGCAACGCTTCGCGGCCGATGGCACCTTCATCGATGTGTTCATCAACAGCGCTATCCTGCAAGGCCCCACCGACCTGTGGCAGGAGGCCAACGGCGATGTGCTGGTGCAGGACTGGACCAGCGGCACCGTGCTGCGCTACGACTCCACCGGCAGCTACCTCGGGGTGTACATCAGCGGGCTCACCAACCCGGAGGGGCACGCCTTCCTGCCGCCCGATGGTGACCTGCTCATGGGCGACTGGGGCGTGGATGCCGTGCATCGCTTCGACGGATCGGGCACGGCCTTGGGCTTCTTCACCAGCGGCAACGGACTAGCGGACCCCAATGGCGTGTACGTGCGGGAAGTGCCCAACGTGGGCATCGCGGAGGGTCCGGCGGCACAGGCCACCTTGAGCGTGACGCCCACCGTGGGCCAGGGACCCTTCGATCTGTTCGTGCAGCATCCCCTGGGAAGCGGTGCCCGTTTCCAGGTACTGGATGCCCTGGGCCGGGTGGTGGAGGAGCGGGCATTGCAGCAAGGAGGATCCGAGGGGCTCCCTTGGCAATGGATGCCGGGTGCGCAGCTGGCTCCCGGCCGCTATACGGCCATGGTGCATGACGGCAGCACGGTCCTACGGGCTCCGATCATGGTCACTGGCGGGGATTGAGCGTCGTCCGATAGTATCCGCGTGCGCATCAAGCCTGAGTATGAAAGGCTGCAAAGCGCGGTCGCAATCACCGTCCATGCACCTGCGATCCGCTCCATTGCAGGTGCACGCCATCCGATCGCAGGCTGTCCAGCAAGGGGTGCATCCGCCCAATGGGTGGATGCCGTTGCAACGCCCCCTGCTGCACGTACCGCCGTGGCCGCTGCGATCGCCTACCGGCCTGGTGCAAGCGCACCGGTCAGGACCGCAGCTGCACTACAGCCGGCCGCGCACGCAAGGGCCCAGGAACACCCTGCAGCGCAAACCCCTGCGATCGCGATCGGAGCGGGTGCAGATGAGGATGTGCCTTCGGCATTGGCATTCGTTCATGCTGCGGATGCATCTCCTCATGCTGCATATGCATCCCCTCCCGGTGCACCTGCAACCTTGTATCGGGGCGTGGCGTTGAAACCGCCAAAAGATCGACCATGGACAAGGTAAAAGCAGGATTACGCGGGCTCAATGCCCTGCAGAAGGCCACCAAGGCCGCCATCGTGTACCAGCAGATGAACGGGAACCCCGACTTCCCCGCTCCGGACCCCAGCATGGCGGAGTTCCATGCCGCCTACCTGGAGCTGAAGGCCGCCAACCTGGCCGCGCTGGACCGGGGCCGCATGGCCATCCACCGCCGCAACATGGCCGTGGAGCGCATGGACCACCTCCTGACGCGGCTGGCGGCCTATGTGAACAGCGTGTGCCTGGGGGACCGGTTGAAACTCGAGTCCTCGGGCTTCAGGCTGGTGAAGAAGCCCAGCCCGATCAGCTCCCTGGATATTCCCGAGGACCTCACCGTGCGCCGAACGGCCTACGAGAACGTGTTCAACGTCCGGTGGAACAGCGTGAAAGGGGCGTTGATGTACGAGGTGGAGGTGAAGCCGGACGGTTCGCCGAACTGGGAGCGCGTCACGCTCACCGGCAGGACATCCGTCCGGGTGAAGGACGAGCTGGCCCAGCCGTTCGTCCAGTTCCGGGTCTGCGCCATCGGCCGGCAGACGACCAGCCCATGGACCGCTCCCAAGTTCCTGTATGCCGAAACACAGACCGCGTCATGATCGTGCACACCATGACCAACGCGGAGATGATCGCGGACGCCCGCAAGGACTTCCCCGCGATCGGCAACCGCATCAAGCCGCTGGTCCGCGAGGCGCGGCGGGACATGATCCGCACCAGGAAGGACCGGCTGGTCATGACCAAGTGGCGTTCGCCCCGCAAGAACAACTGGCTGCTCCTGGTCATCCACCGCAAGGCCGGGCCCAGGCTGTACGCCCTTACGTGG
>JAGQVR010000256.1 GCA_020437875.1 Flavobacteriales bacterium | reverse complement strand
GTCCGCAACAACGTGCGTTTTGCGGACCTGCGGGTGCGGGGTGCCGACGACCGTCCGCTCCGGGAACTGGTGAAGTGCGACAACCTGCGGGAACTGATGCACGAGGTGGTGCTGGACCCGGACCGGGACTTCTACCTCCGGCTCACCAGCTTCAGCATAGCCCAATATGCACGCAAGGGCGGTGATGGCGACCTGTGGCGGGCCTACCGGGAGGCCGCGGAGACCCATCTGCCGTGGTTGAAGTTCTCGTTGCGGTCCAAGGAGGAATTCAAGGACGAGTTCGCCAAGTCCCTGAACCTGTTGCTGCCCCGGTTCGATCTGGTGGTGATGGACGAGGGCCACAACCTGAAGCATGGTTTCGGCGATCAGGTGGCCACGCGGAACCGGGTGCTGGGCATCGCCATGGGCCATCCGGACCTTTCCGTGGACCGCAGCCTGTTCAAGCACTATGGCCCGCGGGCGGGCAAGGTCCTGTTCCTGTCCGCCACGCCCCTGGAGGGCAGCTATGCCCAGCTTTGGAACCAGCTGGACGTGTTCGGCAAGGGCGGGGCCTTCAAGGAATTGATCGGGAAGGGGACGGAGGAGGAGAAACAGGAGGTGGCCCGGAAGTTCCTGATCCGCCGGGTGAACCGGATGCGGGTGGCCGGGCAGGAACTGACCAAGAACCAATACCGGCGCGAGTGGCGGGCCGGCGGCGTGCACCTGCACGATGAGCCCATGGCGATCGACAACGACCGCCAGAAGCTGGTGGTGGCGCTGGTGCAGAAGAAGGTGAGCGAACTGCTGGACGATCCCCGCTTCAACCGGCGCTTCCAGATCGGCATGCTGGCCTCGTTCGAGAGCTTCCTGCAGACGGCCAAGGTGGATCCGGAGGAGGGCGGCACCTTCGACGATGCGGACCAGACCCGGGACGACCTGGAGCGTGAGGGCATCGATGTGCACCAGTTGAACCGGCTGGCGAGGGACTACCGGAAGGAGTTCGACCTGGAACTGCCGCACCCCAAGATGGACGCGCTGGTGGAACGGCTGCAGCACAGCTGGCGGACGGGTGAGAAGGCCCTGGTCTTCGTGCGCCGGGTGCACTCCGTGCGGGAATTGAAGAACAAGCTGGACGACAGCTACGACCAATGGCTGCTTCGGACGTTGCTGCAGAAGTTGACGCCGGCGGTGCATGGCCGGCTGAAGCGGGAGTACACCGTCTACCGGCAGGAGAAGAGCGCCTTCCTGGAGCGGCAGCGCCGGTTGCGCAGGGGGGCTGACGAACGCACGACGACCGATGCGGACAAGGGCGGCCACGACACCTTCTTCGCCTGGTTCTTCCGGGGTGAGCCGCGCAAGGGTGTGCTGTCCGGGGCGGGTGTGCAACAGCGCTTCACCGACCCGGCTTCGGTGTACTACACCTTTTTCGAGGACAACTACGCGGCACTTGCACTACAATGCCCGCCAGGGGAGGTGGAGGAGCGCCTCGCCCGGTTGGTCGGCATGCCGGTGGACGCTTTCCGGGAGGAATTGCGGCAGCGGTCGGCGAAGTTCCTGAGCAACGCCAGGAAGCACCTGCGGGGCCATCGGTTCCGGGCGGTGCAGGCCGCTGCCATCGAATGGCTGCGGCAGTTCGAGGGGCCTCACCAGGACATGGCCGAGGCCATCTGGCGCGTGCGTTTCCACGGACTGGCCGCCCAGGTGAGGCCGCATACCAGGGAAGCCCCGGACATCGCCAGCTGGCTGGGCACACGCACGTTCTTTACGGAACTGAGGCACCGTCCCGCCCTCATGGCCCGCATCTGGCCGGTGCATGACCGGCCGGAGGACTACCCCGAGCAGGACCTCCGTGCCCACCTGCTGGCCCAGGCCGCCCGGTTCGGCCATCCGGTGATCGACCTGTACGCGATGGTGGTGAACCGCCTGGGCACCCTGAGCCCCGGCAGGCAGGAGGCCACCGAAGGGTCCGAGGCGGACGCCGGCCGGGCGCACGACTTCCTGGACCTGCTGGACCGGCAGCGCCTGGCGCCGGTGGAGGAAGTGGGCTGGTCCGCCTACCATGAACTGGAGGCGCTGTCCGCGCACCATCAGTTGATCATGGACACGAACCTCTCCGACCTGCAGGAAGCCACCGCTCCGGCACAGGGGGAGGTGGCACACCGGCTGGGCAACCTCTTCGCGTTCCAGGAACCCACCGGCGGCATGCATGGCCGGGTCATGAAGCGCCAGGTCCAGCAGTTCCGCATGCCGGGCTACCCGTTCGTGCTGGTGACCACGGACCTGCTGCAGGAGGGCGAGGATCTGCACCCGTTCTGCTCCCAGGTCTATCACTACGGCATGTCCTGGACACCCTCGTCCATGGAACAACGGATCGGGCGCATAGACCGGGTGCGCTCCCAGACGGAACGCCGGTTGACCGGCAATGGGGAGCCCGCGGAGGAGGATCGGAAACTGCAGGTGCTCTATCCGCACCTCCAGGATACCGTCGAGGTCCTGCAGGTGGACCGCGTGCTGGAGCGAATGAACAAGTTCCTGCGCATGATGCACGTGGGTCTGGACATGGAGGTGCAGGCCGAGCGGACCATCGAAGTGGACAAGGCCATGCTGGAGGGCCGGCGCCTGGTGCCCCAGATCACCGAGCACCTGCACACGGCGTTCCCCGTGCAGGAACAGGACCTCCACGGCCCCATCACCGAACGGGCCGTGGAAGCGGACCGGGTCAACGACCTGATCGGGCACTTCCGGAAGTTGCCGGAACAGCTTCCCCAGTTCGAATGGGAGAGACCCGGTCAGGAACTGGTCCTGCTGGGCACGGGCCGGGTCGGCGAGCGGATCCAGCCCTTCGTGCTGCTGCCAAGAAGCGTGGGAGAGCGGCTCGCGCTGCGTTGCATCATCCCCATCGGGGCCGTGGGTTCCGCCAGCCGGGTGCAGGAGGTCACGGACCAGGCCCGGGAGTTCCCTGTGAAGATCGGGGCTGTGGAAAGCCGGGACCAGCGTTCCTATGACCTCACTGCGGAAGGGGAGGTCCTGCTCACCGGTGATGCGGGGGTGGATGTGAAGCGGGTCTCTGAAATGATCGGGGAGGTGCTCCGTTCAGCGGACCTGTTCGAGTTCAACCTGTTGGACGGAAGGGACGAAGGCATGGAGGTGTTCCGGGTGGACCTGGAAAAGGAACTGGGGCATGGCTGATTGGCGGACACTGTGCAAGGCACCGGACCTCGAGGTCAACGACAGGGGTGTCGTGGTCCTGTTGTTCGCGGACAGACGCCAGCAGGTCCGGGTCGTGAAAGAGGAGGAACACTACCTCCTGCGGTCCACGGTGGCCACAGCCTCCCGCCATCCCGGGGACGAGGCGTTCAGGCTGCGGGTGTGGTACATGAACCGCGGCATGGTGCTCACCGGTCTGCGGTTCGATGAGCGGGACCGCCTGGTCGCCGAAAGCCGGGTTCCGAAGACGGGGCTGAGCAAGGCGGAGTTCACGTTCCACATCCAGCGGCTGGCCAGGGAAGCGGACCGCCTGGAGTACATCCTGACGGGTGAGGATCGGGAGTGATCCGGGGCTGTATCGTACAGCGGCCCGATGATGTCAGGGGACTGCAGGCCCGAACTCGCCCGGCTTTCGCCCGAACAACGCATCCGCCGCCTGGAACAGGTCGTGCTCCGCATCGAAGGCAGGGCCAGCGATGCCCAGGTCGTTCCAATGTAGGATGGCATCGAAGTCTTCCTTGATGGATCGGTGGAAGTCCGCGACACGCGTATCACGGCTGCCTTCGGAGCGCTTCGTGTAGTGACTGCACCAGAGGCCGACGAGCAGGATCTTGCTCCGCTCCAGACCGGTCA
>JAGQVR010000255.1 GCA_020437875.1 Flavobacteriales bacterium | reverse complement strand
ACGGGCGCAGCGGCTATCTGGTGCCCATCAGGCAGCCAGAGGAGGTGGCGGCACGCTTGCTCACCCTGCGAGATCCGGAACTTCGCCGAAGCATGGGGGAGGAGGGTCGGCGCATCTTTGAGCTTGAATTCACGTTGAAGGCCTTTCACCATAACATGGAACGGGAGTTCATCGCCTTGTTCCAGTGAGCCAAGGCATGAACTCCGCGCCCACCAGCCCGATCGTACAAGTGTCCGCGCACCCCGAGAACCACCCCAAGGCCTTCCCCAAACGAAGGGTCCTGACGGTGGACATCAGCGTGGGTGGTTTCGATGACTCCGTGAAGGCCATCGCGGACCATGGCGAGGCTCATCGGTCCTCCTATGTGTGCTGTGTGAACGCCCATATGACGGTGGAGGCGCGAGAGCCCGGATTCGCCCGGGTGGTGAACGGAGCCGAGTTCGCCACGGCCGACGGCATGCCCGTGCTCAAGGCCCTGGAGCTGTTCCACCGGGTGCGGCAGGAACGGGTGGCGGGTAACGACCTGATGCCCGCACTTTTCCAAGAGGCGGCCCGGCGGGGGGTCGGTGTGTACCTCTTCGGGGGTTCGGAGGATGTGCAGCAGCGCATCGTGGACCGCGCGGCCCGGGAGATCCCTGCCTTGCGGATCGTGGGACGCTGGTCGCCGCCGTTCGCCCCTCTGGAGAAGATGGACCTGGCGGCCGATGCGGAACGGATCAACGCGAGCGGGGCAGGGATCGTCATGGTCTCCCTGGGCTGCCCCAAACAGGAACGGTGGATGGCAGCGATGAAGGACCGGGTGCACGGGGTGATGCTTGGGATCGGTGGTGCCTTCCTGCTGTATGCCGGAGTGGACAGCCGTGCCCCCAAGTGGATGCGCGACCTTTCGCTCGAGTGGCTCTACCGCCTCTGGCTTGAGCCGCGACGTTTGTGGCGCCGCTATTTGGTGACGAACAGCCTTTTCCTCGTCCTATTCGCCAGGGAATGGATGCGATGGATCCTGAACGGGAGGAAGGTCGAGTCTTCCGCTCGGTAGGGCCGGTAGTTGGCCTGGTACGGCCTTTGCTTGACGCCCGACCCCCCTTGGATGCTTCGACGAATGGATAATAGTTATCGACCAATTTGACAATGATCCGACGAACCGCCTACATTTGGCACACTCGCAGGCTGTCGAACGGTTCTTGGATATAGAACCATATGGATAAGACACTAGGTCCACATCAACGAATGGGTCGCTCGGCGACCGGTGCAGAGCTCAGCAATGAGCTTTCGTCCCTTCTGCGCAACGGCCGTAGTTCCTTGCACAACGTGCAGACGGGTTTGAACAAGGTGCTGGCACTGGAGCCGTTGACCACGGTGAAGGACCTGGTGATCGTCGGCGACGGACCGGCGGCGGAGGAGATATTCCGCTATTGTGAGGACCAGACGGTTCGGGGCTACCGGTTCCGCGGGATCTTCAACGATGAACCGATCGATGGGGTGCTTGGAGAACGCCGCGTGGGTGATGTGGAGGCCGTTCGTGCCTACGCCATCCAGAATCGCATTGACATCCTCTACTGTGCCCTCCCGGGAACCCGCCGAGCTGACATCACCGACCTCATGGAGTTCTGCGAGCGGAACACCATCCGATTCCGGGTGATCCCCAGTGCCGAGAGCTTCATCCCGGTGGTGAAGACGTCCGAATTGGAGTTCCATGGGGATGTGCCGGTGAGCAAGATCCGTCGCGAGCCGTTGGACAGTATCTATGCCCGGGTCTTCAAGCGGATCTTCGACATCATCTTCTCCTTCTGCATCATCGTATTCGTCTTCTCGTGGCTGTTCCCGCTGCTCGCCCTGATGGTGAAGCTTTCCAGCAGGGGGCCGGTCTTCTTCAAGCAGGTCCGGTTGGGAAGGGACAACAAGGAGTTCGTTTGCTGGAAGTTCCGGAGCATGCGGATGAACAAGGAGGCGGATAGCAAGCAGGCCACCAAGAACGACCCGCGTGTGACCAGGGTGGGCGCCTTTCTTCGCAAGAGCAACCTGGACGAGATGCCCCAGTTCTTCAATGTGTTCCTGGGGCAGATGAGCGTGGTGGGGCCGCGCCCGCACCCGTTGCGGCTCAATGATCAGTACCGGGATATCATCGACAAGTACATGGTGCGCCACTTCGTGCGCCCGGGTATCACGGGTTGGGCCCAGGTGAACGGGTTCCGGGGTGAGACCCGCACCCCCGAGCTCATGGAGCGTCGGGTGGAGCTGGATGTCTGGTACTTGGAGAACTGGTCCTTCTGGCTCGACCTCCGGATCGTGGTCAAGACCGTGACCAACATGCTCGGCAAGGAGGAGAACGCCTACTGATGGTGTTTTTCCGTGGCCAGGGGGTCATTTCTTGGCCGGATGGGTCGACGGATCCGATGAACCACTATATTTGCGCTCCCTTTCCGGGAAAGGCATAGAAGTCATGGCCAACCACAAGTCCGCATTGAAGCGCGTCCGTCAGACGGAGACCCGCAACGAACGCAATCGTTACCAGAGCAAGACCGCACGGAACGCCGTGCGCAAGCTGCGTGCGCTCACCGACAAGAAGGAGGCTGAGAAGCTGCTGCCCGAGGTGAGCTCCATGCTGGACAAGCTGGCCAAGACCAACCAGATCCACAAGAACAAGGCTTCGAACCTGAAGTCATCCGTGAAGCGCTACGTGAATACCTTGAAATAAGGGTCGCAAAGCACACCGTACCTTGGACAGGTCCTCCATTCGAGGGCCTGTTCCCGTTTAAAGACGCGCATGAAGCCCGAGGGTGGCAAACTGAGCATTCCGGAATGGTCCAAGGAGGACCGGCCCCGTGAGCGTTTGCTGGCCCGTGGGGCCAAGGCCCTCAGCGATGCCGAACTCGTGGCCATCCTCATCCGCAGCGGAACACCCACCGACAGCGCTCTGGACCTGGCACGGATCATCCTCAACAAGGCGGGCAACGACCTGCACAAGCTGGCCGCCATGGGCGTGAGCGAGCTCATGCGCATCCACGGTGTCGGTGAGGCGAAAGCGATGAGCATCGTCGCTGCGCTGGAGTTGGGTCAACGCCGCAGGGACCTCGCCGTATCCCAACGTCCGCTCATTTCGGACAGTCGTTCGGCCTTCGAGTTGTTACAGCCCGTCCTGGGCGACCTGCCCTACGAGGAGTTCTGGTTGCTCCTGCTCGATCGCGGCAACCGCCTGATGAACCGGGTGAAAGTGAGCCAGGGTGGCATGCATGGCACCGTGGCGGACCCCAAGTTGATCTTCCGGGAAGCGTTGGACCAGCGCGCGAGCAGCGTGATCCTCTGCCACAACCATCCGAGCGGGCAGCTGCGGCCCAGCGCGGAGGACATTCAGCTTACACGGAAGCTGGTGGAGGGCGGGCGCTTCCTCGAGATCCAGGTGCAGGACCATTTGATCGTAACGAACGCGGGCTATTTCAGCTTCGCCGATAACGGCCAGTTGAACTGATCGATGCCGGGTCCCTTGCGGATACTGACCGTGGTGGGTGCACGCCCCCAGTTCATCAAGGCCGCCGCGCTCACGCGGGCCATCGAAGGCCCTTTCGCCGGCCGCATCCAGCAGACCCTGCTCCATACCGGCCAGCATTACGATGCGGGTATGAGCGAGGTCTTCTTCCGGGAGCTCGGTTCACGCGGACCTGACCTGCACCTTGGTGGTGCCGAAGGGGATGTGTCGCGGTTCGGTCGCATGATGGATGGGGTGGAGCGTACCATCGCTGACGTGAGCCCGGATGTGTTGCTGGTCTATGGCGACACCAGGAGCACATTAGCCGGTGCGATGGCCGCAAGTCGCATGGGTGTACCCGTGGCGCACGTGGAGGCAGGTCT
>JAGQVR010000254.1 GCA_020437875.1 Flavobacteriales bacterium | reverse complement strand
GCCTCTTCATCAACACGGTGCTGCGTGCGCTCACGAAGGCTCCGCTCACCGTGGTGAACCACCCCTACCTAGACGAAAGCGTACATCACCAGATCTGATGCTGGACCTGCTCCCATACCTGATCGCTGCGGTGGCCGCCTGGGCCGGGCTGCAGGTATGGCAGGTGCGCCGCCTCACGATGCGCTACGAACAGCTCCGTTGCCGCAACATTGAACAAGACAGCCCGGAAGGGTTGATATCGAACGACCGATGACCAAGTTGTTGATCCTGATCGTCGTGGTGCTGGGCATCCTTGCGGTGGCGCAGCTCGCCCGCGTGTACGAACTCACCTCGAAGTTGCGGGGCAAGCGGGAGGAGGACATCTCCGAAGGGGACAACCGCTTCAATGCCCGCATGATGTGGCTGTTCCTGCCCGTGTACTTCGGCTTCTTCATCTGGCTGGTATCCGCCTACGGCGACAAGATGCTGCCGGTGGCGGCCAGCGAACATGGCGCCGCGACCGATGCCCTGCTCAACTTCAACTGGTGGATCCTGATCATCGTGTTCGTCCTCACCAACGTGCTCCTCTTCTGGTTCGCTGGCAAGTATGTGTACAGCAAGGACCGTCGAGCCTTCTGGCAGCCGCACAACAACAAGTTGGAACTGCTCTGGACCGTGGTGCCGGCAGCGGTGCTTGCGGTGATCATCATCTATGGATTGAACACCTGGGCCGACATCACCTCACCCGCGTCCCCCGATGCAGTGAAGGTGGAGCTCTACGCCCGCCAGTTCGACTGGACCGCCCGTTATCCCGGCGAGGACGGTGAGCTCGGCGCGACCGATGTCCGGTTGATCAACGGCACCAACCCGCTTGGCATCGTCACCCGGGAGAGCATTGATACGCGGTTGGCGGAGATGGATGCGGAGATCGCCTCTGGAGACAGCCTGCTGGCCCATGCGGTGCTTTCCGCAACGAAACACGAGGAGCTCACCGAACAGGTGGCCAGACTGCGCCGCCACAAGCAGCGGGTGATCAACCTGCGCACGGTGATGGAGCATGACATCGCGGAGAAGGGTGTTGCCAGCCCTTACCTGCACGGTGCGGATGATGTGGTGATCAAGGAGTTCCACCTGCCGGTGCACCAGGAGGTGAAGGTGATGATCCGCAGCCAGGACGTGATCCACAGCGCCTACATCCCGCACCTGCGCGCCCAGATGAACGCGGTTCCGGGCATGACCACCACCATCAAAATGACCCCGACGATCACCACGGACAGCATGCGGATGGTGATGAAGAACGATGCATTCGACTTCATCCTCCTGTGCAACAAGATCTGTGGCGCATCACACTACAACATGCAGATGCCGCTGGTGGTGACCGATGCCGCTGCGCACGAGGCATGGTATGCCGAGGCGATGAAGAAACCGTTCCAGGCGCCGCCCGCCGCTCCTGAGCCACCTGTCGTACCGGCCACGGATAGCACGGCTACTCCGGTCATGACGAACACGGTGGCTGAAGCTCAGGCGACGCACTGAACAGAAAGGAATTGACGACCATGGGTGCAACAACCGCACACGCCGCCGGCCACGGGCACGAGGCGCATCACCACGAGGAGAGCTTCATCTCGAAGTACATCTTCTCGCATGATCACAAGATGATCAGCAAGCAGTTCCTCGTCACCGCCATCTTCATGGCTTGGGTGGCGGTGATCATGTCGCTGATCTTCCGTCTGCAGCTGGCCTGGCCGGGCGAGGGCTTCGCGTTCACGAACTTCTTCCTGGGTGACAAGTGGGCCCCGGGTGGAGTCCTCGATCCGAACATGTATCTGGCGCTGGTCACGATCCACGGCACCATCATGGTGTTCTTCGTGCTCACCGGCGGATTGTCGGGGACCTTCGCGAACCTGTTGATCCCCTTGCAGCTCGGGGCGCGGGACATGGCCAGCGGCTTCATCAACATGCTGAGCTATTGGTTCTTCTTCCTGAGCAGCGTGGTGATGCTCGCTTCGCTCTTCGTGGAAGGTGGTCCCGCCTCCTCCGGCTGGACGGTTTACCCGCCCTTGAGCGCATTGCCCAAGGCCATTCCCGGATCGGGCGCGGGCATGACGCTCTGGCTCGTGAGCATGACGCTCTTCATCGCCAGTTCGTTGATGGGCGGCCTGAACTACGTGGTGACGGTCCTCAACCTGCGCACCAAGGGCATGAAGATGACGCGCATGCCGCTGACCATGTGGGCGATCTTCCTGACGGCGGTGATCGGCATCCTGAGCTTCCCGGTGCTGTTGAGCGCGGCCCTGCTGTTGCTGCTGGACCGCTCGCTGGGCACCAGCTTCTACCTGAGCGACATCTACATCGCTGGCGAAGCGCTGGACAATACCGGCGGCAGCCCCATCCTGTTCCAGCATCTGTTCTGGTTCCTTGGGCACCCCGAGGTGTACATCGTGATCCTGCCCGCCTTCGGCATCACCTCGGAGATCATCGCGACCAATGCGCGCAAGCCCATCTTCGGCTACCGCGCCATGATCGGCTCATTGATCGCCATCGCCTTCCTCAGCTTCATCGTGTGGGGGCACCACATGTTCGTCACCGGCATGAACCCCTTCCTCGGCAGCGTGTTCGTGTTCACCACCCTGCTCATCGCCATCCCCTCGGCGGTGAAGGTGTTCAACTACATCACCACCCTGTGGCGCGGCAACATCGTCTTCACCCCGGCCATGCTGTTCAGCACCGGGCTGGTGGCCACCTTCATCGCAGGCGGCCTCACGGGGATCATCCTTGCGGACAGCGCGCTGGACATCAACATCCACGACACCTACTTCGTGATCGCCCACTTCCACATCGTGATGGGCATGAGCGCCATCTTCGGCATGTTCGCGGGCATCTATCACTGGTTCCCGAAGATGTACGGGAAGATGATGAACACCAAGTTGGGCTACGCGCACTTCTGGGTGACCTTCGTGTGCGCCTTCGGGGTCTTCTTCCCGATGCACTTCATCGGTCTGGCCGGTGCACCTCGTCGCTATTACAGCTACAGCGAATTCCCCATGTTCGACGGTGTGGTGGACCTGAACGTGCTGGTCACGGTCTTCGCCATCATCGGTGGCCTGGCCCAGGTGATCTTCACCTACAACTTCTTCTACAGCATCTACCGCGGCCCGAAGGCGGTCCAGAACCCCTGGAAGAGCAATACGCTGGAGTGGACCACCCCGGTGGAACACATCCACGGCAACTGGCCGGGTCCCATCCCGGTGGTGTACCGCTGGCCCTACGATTACAGCAAGCCTGGCAAGGCGGAGGACTGGGTGAGCCAGATCACACCGCTGGAGGACGGCGAGGAGGAGCATTGATCCACTGCTTCCTTGCATCGGCAAGGCATTGGAATGTCCGCATCTTTGGGTGCGGACATTCCCATTATGCGGGTCATCGTTCTCTTGATCACGGTCGGTGTGTTGGGCACCGCGCGCGCGCAGCTGTTGGACAGCATCGCCTTCTTCGTGCGGGAGCCGGCCCGGCCGATCGTGCGGCTTGACCTGAAGGGGTCCTTCGTGAGCAACCACAATGTGCGGATCGCCGGGATCAAGCTCGGTCTGGAGCATGCGCGTCGTTTCCAGTACGGTGTGGGCTACAACTTCCTGTTCACGCGTGTGGAACGGGACCGGTTCATTCCCGGCATCGGAGCGAGATCCTCAAGGCTGCGGCTCGGTTACTTGAGCGCGTACGTGGACTATGCCTTCTACCAGCGCGGGCCATGGGAGGTGCGGATCCCGGTGCAGGTGGGCGTGGGGCGTGGCTCGATCGTGTATGACGACCTCGCGGCTGAGAAGCAGACCCTTTATCGGAGCGGTCTGATCACCTATGAACCGGGCATGACGGTGCA